>JBJTMN010000463.1:0-5502 GCA_046070545.1 Ferruginibacter sp. | reverse complement strand
AGCTTACCATCCATTCAATGCCGTATTTGTCCCTGAACATGTCAAAATAAGAACCCCATGGACTATCTGTAATGGGTATTTCAATTTGTCCGCCCACAGAAAGCCCGTTAAATAGTTTATCTGCTTCTTCTTTACTATCTGCATTAATTGAAATTTTACTGCGGGTTTC
Source organism: Ferruginibacter sp. (assembly GCA_046070545.1). Classification (GTDB taxonomy): domain Bacteria; phylum Bacteroidota; class Bacteroidia; order Chitinophagales; family Chitinophagaceae; genus Ferruginibacter. The sequence continues at coordinate 5,333 of JBJTMN010000463.1, read as the reverse complement.
ATTTTCGTTATGCTTTCCTAAAAATTCAGGCGTATCGCTTCCCATCAGCAGATCTGCATTACCAATCGGCAATGCAATGTGCATGATCTTTTCAGCCTCGTTTTCCGGTAAAGGGTGTTCAGGATTTGAAAAGTCTTTAAAGCGTGCGACCCTGGCGAATTCTCCGCCAAAAACCGACTTGTAAAATGTAAATGCTTCTTCGGCGTTGCCGTTGAAGTGAATGTAGGGATTGATACTTGCCATTTGTTAAGTTTTTAAGTTGTAGGTTTTAGTTGTATTTTTTTGAGTGGCCATGCTACGCACGGGTGGCATTAACACCGTATAATATGGCTTCTTCCAGTATATCCATATGTATATCTTTCAGCGTTTTAAACTTTATGCAATAGCCGGTTACAGTTGCCTTACCCAGTTTTTTTCCATACGTGTTTGGCAGCATGGTTTTGTCTTTGATACCCATGATATATACAGAGATGCCGGTTGTATTTGCACTCAGACCAATTTGATAAAACTCCCTGGCTGTTCCGTCTGCATATTGAATACTGTACGATCCGTATCCTATATTGGGGTTGGAAACGATCTTTCCTTTGTCATCTTTGCCATCCAGGAACCATAATTCAGATTTTGGCATTATTTGAATGATGCGTTGGTGCAATTCCTGCATCTCTGCACGCTTTGGTTCGGGCTGGCCATTGATATAGGCTTTGATCTGTTCCTTGATTGACATTTTCTATTTTTTTGATAAGGTTACCAATAGTTCTTCCAGGTTGCTCAGCGACATTTTCATTCCAATTGTAAATCCTTCCAGTATGCTTTCCAGCCTTTCCAGCGATTCGTTGTAAATAGAAATATGAACCCTTGTTTTTCCTGCCTGTTCGCTGAAGGTATGATCCCACACAGAGCCCTGCGGTTCGGGGTTTTCATCCTTATCTGCAAAAGCATTGTTCATTTTAAAGTTGGTTTTGGGCGTAATGGATGTGTATTCCTGTATGGCCCAACGCTCCTCACCTGCAGGACTTATCATGGCATAGAACCTTTTACCACCTACTTTAAAATCCTGGTATTTGGTTTTTGCCAGCATTGGTTTGGGTGCGATCCACTGGTCAATCAGTTCTGCCCTGGTAAAAGCATCCCATACTAGTGAAAGTGCTGCATCAAATTCCCTGGTGATGTACACCATTTTAGCGGCTTTGTCTACGGTAAAATCAAATAACAGGTCATTACTCATTTTTTTTGTTTTTTAAGTGTTGCTAATACATGATCCAGCTGGTTAAACCTGGTTTCCCAGAGTTTCCTGAACTGGTTTAACCATTGATCAATCTCTTTCATTTTTTTTATTTCGAGCGAGTAGTAAATTTCCCGACCCTTCTGTTCCTGTTTCACCAGTTCGCATTCTGTAAGTATGCGCAGGTGTTTTGAAACCGATTGCCGGCTGCTGCGAAAATTGTCGGCTATGGCATTGGGTGTCATGGCCTGCAATGCAATCAGGGTAATGATGGCCCGCCTGGTGGGGTCGGCTATTGCCTGGAAAATATCCCGTCTCATGATGTTTTAATTTTTACTTACGCAACTAATCGGTTGCAAATATATATGCAACTATTCGGTTTCGCAAATTTTTTGTACACTATTTTTAAAGAAGCCAGTGACAAGCCCGTTGCAACATTTTTAACACGAAGCATATTTTTTATTTAAACATTTGTATTACAGAAAAGAAAATACAGGGTCACTAGAACAACGTTAATAAAATCATAGGCTCAATCCAGGTTGGCAGGATATAATATAAGCATGGTAACTGAACGTAATTTTGCCGGTTGGATTTTGGCTAATGTAAAGAAATAAATACCCTGGTAATCATGAGAGGGTCGCATTGGCGGAACTGGCTGAACGACATGCTGGCTGGCAATATTACAGAGAGGGTATCAGGAAAAATAAATTCCCGGTTTACTTAATTCCAATGAGGAAAATCAATTCATGATCCTTCCATCTTCCATTTCAATGATGCGGTTTGTCTTTTTGGCAAATCCTTCATCATGAGTTACAATTAGTAAAGTTTGTTTAAACTCCTCGGCAAGTTTTTTAAATATATCAAATACAATTTCACTGTTCTTTTTATCCAGGTTACCGGTTGGTTCATCGCCCATGATGATCACCGGATCGTTGATCAATGCACGGGCAATAGCTACCCGCTGCTTCTCACCGCCGGATACCCGGTTTGCATGTTTAAGTGCCAGTTTTTCAATACCCAGCATCGTTAATTTTTCCATAGCCCTGTGTTCAACTTCTTTTGCTGAATATTTATTTAGTTTCAGCCCCGGCAGCATTACATTCTGCAACACCGTAAATTCATTCAGTAAATAATGGAACTGAAAAACAAAACCGATCTTTTGGTTCCTGACAGCCGCCAGTTGAGCTTCCTTCTTATTTTTCATAGGTTCATTGTCAATGATCAGTTCCCCCTTGTAGTCTGTGTCCATGGTACTTAAAATATATAACAGGGTTGATTTTCCACAGCCCGATTTTCCGGTAACAGCAACAAACTCACTTTTATTTATTGAAAAACTGATATCCTGTAATACAGGCACGGTCACCGGATCGTGAAACTCTTTATAAATACTGATGGCTTCCAGGATTTTATCACTCATGCTATTTACCTCTTATAATGATTACCGGATCTACCTTACTGGCTTTTCTGGAAGGGAACCAACCTGCCAGGTAAGTAGTTATTAATGAAAATGCAGCGCCTATTACATAAAACAACGGGTTATAATGAATGGGATAGGTCTTTACAGTAGGCAATGAAGCGGTAGTAAAAGGTATCTGGTCAATGATCGCTGATAAACCAAAACCTGCCAGTAAACCGATCATGCCGCCAAAGAAACCAATGCTTAAAGCGATCAGCAGGAAGATCCTTTTCACGTCTCTTCCGGAAAAACCGGTAGCTTTTAAAATGGCAATAGAATCCATTTTTTCGAAGATCATCATGTTGAGGATATTGTAAATGCCAAAGCCTGCAACGATCAGTAAAGTAATTCCCACTGCATAAGAGATCAGCGTTCTGATAAAACTACCGGTCTCAAATTGTGAATTGGCAGTTTGTATATCCAGTGCATCCAGGCTAAAAAGATCTGCATAGGCTACAGCTACAGCCGGTGCAGTTTTAACGTCTTTTAATTTTACCTGTATATCTGTTATGTACGTACTTGTTTTACCTAACACTTTTTGCACAGAGCCAATGGAGGCATAGGATTGTGCTTTATCAAAATCCTGTATGCCGGTTTGAAAAACGCCTACTACTTTCAGCGGAAACTGTTCTCCCCGGGATGTGGTAACCTGTACCATATCGCCCACATCAGCCAGCAGGTTTGCTGCCAATCCCTTACCGAGTATGATACTGTTTGATACTTTATTAAGGTCTGCAGCTGATCCTTCTGTAATATAATCGTTGAAATGAAAATAACTGCTTTCAGCATTCACTTCTATTCCGTTTATTACCCCTGCAATATTGATGGTTCCATCATTAAAAAAAACCGGAGCAAATATTTTAGGTGAATAGCCCAATACCCGTTGATCATTTTTTAATGCCTGTAAAATGGCGGCGCTGTTATAAATTTCCTGGCGGGTACCGCCGGATTTAAGGGAGCGGATAAAATTGTAATGGTCTTTATATGCAGCTGTGGAATTTACCGGCTGATCCTTATTGGGTTTTATTTCGTTGTACAACCTGATATGCGGGGTACGGTTCAGGATCAATCCATCCAGCAGGTCATTTAACCCGGTCATGAAACTCAGCAGGGTAATAAACATAGAAATGCTGAAAGTAACACCAATGGCGGCTACCAGGGTTTGTTTCCACCTTGCCAGCAAAAGTGACTTAGCTATGCTGATGAGTAATCTATAGTTCATTGCGCAGGCTTAAGAATGATATCATGCTCGGTCAATCCTCCCAGTATTTCCACTTTTTCATAATCCTTTAATCCAACGGTCACCTGCCTCAGTTCTTTGTTTTCAAGCATCACCTTATTACCGGCAAGTAAATAATTTCTCGGGATAGTTAATGCCGTTTCTTTTTGCTGTATGATAATATTTGCTTCGCAGGTGAGGTTAGGATATAAGGCCGGCGGCTCTTTAGTAAAATCAGCTTCTACCGTAAAAGTTTTAGACCGTTCGTTCATGATCGGGTTTACTTTTCTTACAGTTGCTTCAAACACCTGTCCTTTATAACTATCAAGACTTAACAGGATCTTCTGCCCCGGCTGTATCCTGGCGATATCGTATTCATCAACCTGCAACTCCAGGTAAAAACTGGCAGCATCACCTATTACAGCAACCGGGCTCTGCACACTCACCATCTCCCCTTTCTCCTTCAGCAAACTATATACTTTCCCGTTGTATTCGCTTCTGATGATATAATCTCCTGCGATCACTTTCGATATCTGTAAACTCTTTTGTGATTGTTTTGCCTGGAAATTAAGCTGCTTCTGCAGTTCAGCCAGGCGCAGCTTTGCCGTTTGAAAAGCATTAGCCGAATTCTTATAAGCCAGTTCCCGCTGGTCAAGTTCATTGCGGGTACCGATCTGCTCGGCCCAGAGATTTTTTTGCCTTTGAAGTAACAAGGCATCATTATCCATTTTTTCTTTGGCAAGATTAATGGCAACCTGCAGTTCATTTATTTTTTCTGCATTGGCACCCACAGATGCATAATCAGCATTAATAGCTGCATTTTCAGTATTCAACTGTGCAGTGGTATTGGTAAGGCTGATAATGGGATCTCCCTTTTTTACAACATCGCCTTCAGTAACGTGCAATACAGATACCAATCCGTTCATGGAAGAAAATACCTGGTATTGATTTTTACTTTTTATGATACCGGAAGCATACACAGATTCGGTTATCTTTTCTTTAACCGGCTGCAGCTTTTCCTGTTTGCTTTTACAGGAGCCAAAAAGAATGGCTACACTTAAAATGAAGATCGGTCTTACCATACATCCTGTTATGTGAGTAAGATACAAATTTATGGGCAGGAAGGATACAAATCCATGATGTTCATCATTCTTTACTTGATGTTTATCATCCGCTGATATACCCATATGAATGTGTGAATCATATAACAAATTCTGACGATTGTGTAATACTCATAAGTTAAACTAAGCCCACCTTTGTGATAGATTAAGACAATAAAATCAAACAAAATAATGGTGAATAATTTAACAGAATTGAAAGGGAACTGGAAAGAAATCAAAGGTAAGCTTAAACAAAAATTTGGATTGCTTACCGACAGCGATCTGTTGTTTGCCGAAGGAAAGCAGGATGAAATGCTGGGCAGGCTGCAAACCAAA
>JBJTMN010000462.1:0-6440 GCA_046070545.1 Ferruginibacter sp. | reverse complement strand
GAAAGATGTACAACAAACCGACCTGGTCTTTATACCTGCATTAAGTGGTGATATGGCTACTGCCCTGCAGTTAAATGCCCCGCTGGTTCCCTGGCTCGTGCAGCAATATCATGGCGGAGCAGAACTGGCCTCCCTTTGTATCGGCTCTTTTTTACTGGCCAAGACCGGCTTACTGAATGGTAAGAAATGTTCTTCGCACTGGAACTCGGCCAATGAATTCAGGCAGATGTTTCCTGAAGTGGAACTGGTTGACGGAAGCATCATCACCGAAGAGCATGGTATTTACAGCAGCGGCGGCGCCAACTCTTACTGGAACCTGCTTTTGTACCTGGTTGAAAAATATACCGACCGGGATACGGCCATTCTTGCATCCAAATTTTTTGCTGTGGATATTGACCGGGAAAGCCAGCATGCATTTATGCTTTTCCAGGGACAAAAGAATCACGAGGATGCAGAGATATTACTGGCACAGGCTTTTATTGAAGCAAATTATACTGACAGGATATCAGTTGATGAACTGGCCGATAAATTTGCTATTGGCCGCCGCAGTTTTGAACGGCGCTTTAAAAAAGCCACCAATAATACCGTGGTTGAATATATACAACGGGTTAAAATTGAAGCTGCCAAGCGCCATTTTGAAAGCAGCCGCAAGAACATTCATGAAGTAATGTTTGATGTGGGGTATACCGATACCAAGGCTTTCAGGACCGTGTTTAAAAAGATCACCGGGTTAACGCCGATAGAATACAGGAATAAATATAACAAACAAGTGGCGTAAATTACCAACATGTTGCTTACCTCATCACCGGTAACTCTATATAGGTTGCATACTGATTATTGCAAAATATCGTTTGTGTTGCTTTTATAAAATCCGATTCCTTTGCTTCAAAGATATTAGGCACATATTTCTGTGGGTTGCGGTCAATAACCGGGAACCAGCTGCTTTGAACCTGTATCATGATGCGGTGACCTTTCTTAAATGTATGATTGATATCATGCAGGTCAATTACAAATTCTTCGGGTTTTCCCGGTGTAAATGCTGTTGGGTTCGAAAAGCTTTTTCTGAATCTTCCCCTGAACACTTCCATAGCCACCGGTAACTGGTAACCACTCATGCTTAAATTGGTGCTGTCAAGATCGGGATATACATCGATCAGTTTCACGATCCAGTCTGCATCGCTGCCGGTTGTAGCTGCAAACAAATGTGCTTTTATCTTTCCGGTTACGGTGATATTATCTGTTAATTTATCCATGGTAAAACTTGCCACATCGGGCCTGCTGTATACAAATCGCTGGTCTTCTACCTGCCAGGGGCGCCACCGGCTGCCGGGTCCATAGGTAGCTTCAATGGGTTGTGTGCGGTAAGGAACCGGCTTTGCAGGATCACTCACATAAGATACAGAACCTTTTGCTGCAGCGGGTTTTGTAAAAGAGGCTTTGTTATCTGCACGGGTATATAATTTCTGCATCACTGCCTCTTTGGGTGGCCAGGATGAATAGGTCTTCCATTGATTGGTACCCGTTTGAAAACAATAGGCTTCTTCAAACTTGCCATCACCAATGCCTTTCAGCCAGTAGTCGAACCATTTTTTTTGCAGGGCCTGGTACCAGTATGCGGTGTTGCTGCCAAAACTTATTTTACCTAAACTATCGGCCTTGCCTCTGGCCCACTGCCCGTGGTTCCAGGGACCAAGCACAATATGATTGTAATTGTCTTTGTCATTCTTCTCCATGTGGCTGTACATGAGCTGGGGCCCATTTATATCTTCCTGGTCGTAATAGCCGCCTACATGCAGTTGCGGTATTTGTGCAGACGACACATAACTTAAGGGTGAATTCTTCTTCCAGAAATCATCATAGTCAGGATGTGCTGTAAAATTGTTCCAGGTGGGTATCTTGTTGTGAAAGTATTTCTCATTCACATTCTTCAAAGAACCCAGGTTTAAATACCAGTCGTACAGATCGTATTGCGGAAAAGGAAAATCACTATCCGTGGTTTTGTCAAATTCAACTTCATAGGTATACTCCATTCCATAACTTAAGCGGAAAGCGCCGTTGTGGTGAAAATCATCTCCCAAAAAAAGATCACCCATGCATGCCTGCTCGGATGAGGCTTTTAATGCAGGATGCGGATCCACCGCCCCCACCAGCGCCAGCCAGCCCGGATAAGAAACACCCAGTATGCCAGCTTTACCGTTATTGCCTTTCAGGTTTTTCACCAGCCAGTCCACTGTATCCCAGGTATCGGTGCTTTCATCCACCGCCCCTTTTTGGGTGGCGTGTATCAATGGCTGGTGGATCTCCATCCTGCCTTCGCTTTTGTATTTGCCCCGTATATCCTGGAACACCAGGAAATATCCTTCTTTCAGCATCATGCCATAATAAGAACCCAATGCACCGATGGTCACTGTACTGTCATCGGGTGTATCGCTGCCACTGGCTCCGTACGGTGTGCGCTGCAGCAATACCGGTACTGGTTTACTGGCATTTGCCGGACTTAATATCACTGTATGCAGTTTAATACCATCCCGCATGGGTATCATGGCAGATGTTTTTATGTAATAGGAAATACTGTCTGTTTGGGCAAAACAAACTTGCTGCAGTAAGCCAGTAATAAAGAGAAAGCCGATGATCTTTTTCATGATGGAGATGGTTGAGTTTTAAAGATAGGAAAGTATAGGATCAAGCTGTTATACGGCTATAGATTTTAGTTTTTTTAGTATTAATAGCTCTCCTATACCGGAATTGCCCCCCTGTAGTTAGTTGTGGAGGCAATTTGCCCCTTGTCCCTGGACAGCAGGAACGCCGACAAGCGTAAAACATAAAAAAGCCGGGCTTTTATACACCCGGCTGTATTTTCTGTAACCTTTTGATCTAATTCCCTTTCCAGGTATTATTACCGAAATCAATATCGGGATAAACCCTTTCGGCATCCAGTTCTACCCTTTTCAGTTCTTCGGTGGTGGGCAGGCGTAGCTTCCAGATATGGGTATTGTTCCAGACTTCAACCGGTAATTTAATGGTTCCCGTTTTGCCGCTCTTTGTTTCGTAGCTGATGTTTACAGGCATGGCCATCTGCTGCAGGTTGGCAATGGTAACATCGGCGCCGTTGGCGGGCATATTATTATCGTAGGTAACCGATACAATGCTTTGGTCTAATTTATAGTTCTCCAGGAACCATTCTTTCCAGAACCAGCCCAGGTTTTCGCCGGCAGCATTCTCCATACTACGGAAAAAATCCCAGGGTGTTGGGTGTTTAAAAGCCCAGCGTTTAATGTATTCCCTGAATGCATAATCAAAACGATCGGGACCCAATACTTCGTTGCGCAGCAATTCCAAAGCCAGTCCTGGTTTAAAATACAGGGCCACGCCTATATTCTGCTCCTTCATGGCATCGGGTGTGCTGAAGACGGGCTCGCTGGCTTCGCTAAAAATGTAACCGGCCATCCTGTCCATCGGTGGTGGGGTATTCTTATATTCTCCTTTATTGAAATCATCATCGGCCAGGCTGTTGATGAAGGTATTGAAGCCCTCATCCATCCAGCCATATTTGCGTTCGTTGCTGCCTACGATCATGGGGAACCAGGTATGACCAAACTCGTGGTCGGTTACACCAAACAGGTCTTCTTTTTCGGCATTGGATCCGCAGAAAACAATACCGGGATATTCCATACCACCCACATTGCTGGCCACGTTCACGGCACAGGGGTAAGGGAATTCGTACCAGCGTTTGCTGTAATTCTCAATGCTGCCCTTGGTATATTCGGTGGCCCTGCTCCAGCCTTTTTGGCCGGCACTTTCGGCGGGGTATACACTCATGGCCAGTGGGGTTTTACCACTGGGCATATTCATTTTTGCTGCATCCCAGATAAAGCTTTTACTGCTGGCCCAGGCCACATCCCGGGCGTTGATCATTTTATAATGCCAGGTAAGCGTAGCTGTTTTATTGGGCCTGCTTGCCGGATCGGTAACTTCTGCTTCGGTGCGTATCATCACTGTTTTATCGCTGGCACGGGCCTGTGCCAGGCGGCTTTGCTGCACAGGTGTAAGTACCTCGGCTTCGTTCTGCAACTCGCCACTACAAACCACAATATGGCTGGCCGGTGCGGTAATATTCACATCAAAATCGCCATACTCTAAATAGAATTCACTGGGGCCCAGGTAAGGCAGAGTGTTCCATCCTTCCACATCATCAAACACACACATACGTGGGTACCACTGTGCCACGGCAAAGATGTTCCCGTTCTTTGTTTTTAAAATGCCGCAGCGGTCGGCGCCGTACTCGGGTAATGTAAAGGAGTAATCAATTTTTATTTTCACCACATCACCGCCGGGCTTTACCGGTTTGGGCAAACGCACCTGCATACGGGTATCGGTAATAATGTAGTTGGCTGCAGCATTGTCGTTTACCAGTTTTACAGCGCTGATCTTATAACCGCCGTTGAAATTGCTTTTGCTGTCGCCATAGCGGCTGCGGCTGTCAAGCGGCATCCGTGCCTGTCCGCGGCTGTCTTTATTAAAAAGGTTCTGGTCTAACTGCAACCATAAAAATGGCAATGCATGCGGACTGTTATTCTTATACGTTATGATGACCGAACCGGTTATTTCGTTGGTTGCATCATTCAGAGTTGCATTGATCTGGTAATCGGCTTTGTTTTGCCAATATCCCACGTTGGGTTCGCCGGTAGCGGCCCTGCTGATGGTGCCGCCGGTTGTATAAAAGTTGGGAGCAAACAAGGCATGGGGATCGTACTTTGAATCAATTTTGATCACGTTCTGCGCATGCACAGTAACAGATGCTATAAGGACGATGAATAAGCTGTTTATAATTTTTGTCATTGTATACATTTAGCTTTCGAAGTTACATTAAATTCAGAGGTTTGAAAAGACTGTAAAATCAGTATGTCAGCCTGCCTGTCCCGGTTCAATCGGTGAGCTTGTCTAAGGGGGAAGCATTCAATAAGCCCGGTTCGACAAGCTCCCCCTGGCAGCATTTTATATAAAGCCAGGTTTACTGCCATTCTTTTATCAGGTCCTTTGCCCTGGCTTTTATGGCCGGGTCATCTTCTGTCTGGTTGGGAAGAGTAATGAGTAACTGCAGGTAAGCGATGGCTTTGGCCTTGTTATCGTTATCCTTGTAAGCCTTAGCCATTTCGTAATAGTTGAGTAAGAATTCGGGCCTTAATACACGGGCTTTTTCAAAAGAGGCAATGGATTGTTTTAAGGTAGCCGGTGGCAAGCCGCCATAAAACAGTTTTACCAGTCCACGTTCCAGGCTGTTCAAATTACTGATCTCGTATTGCCACCTGCCCAGCACATGCCAGGCCTTAAAATTTCCGGCATCACCTGCAATGGCCGCATCTACATATTTCTTTACTTCTTTGGCGTTCTCGATCTTATCACGACCGCTCTTACTCATGGATGAACGGCCCAGTGCAATGGCCATCACACAATTGGCTTCGGAGTTTTTGGGGTCTATCTTCAGCGCTGTTTCGGCATAGATCTTTGCCGCCTGGTAATATTCGCTGCGCAGTTTTGGATTGTTTACTTCCCGCTGGCCAATACGGCTGCATAGCTCACTGCATTTGTTGAGGGCATAGATATTGGTGGCATTCAGTTTTAAAACCTCCTTGAATTTTTTGAAAGCCCCTTTTTCATCCGGTACCGATTCCAGGCGGTTGCCTTCTTTAATAAGCGTTGCTACATCCTGGCCATAGGCCACGATGCCTGTAAACAGGTAAATAAGTACGGTGATGACAAATTTCAATCAGTATGTTTTTTTACAGTGAACGCTTACCGCCCCTTCCATATTGGTTATGGGCGGATTTTTCTTTTCAACTGATACCGATATCATTTTAATGCGGTTATCGAGTTTGTATATATTCTGCGTCAATTCCTGTGCCAGTGTTTCCAGTAAAGGGGTCGGTATCAACATACGTTGTTTTATTATTTCGTACACAGCAGCATAATTGATGGTATCCTCCAGTGATATCACGGGTTCTGCCGGATCAAATTCCAAAGCAACATTTACTTCAAACGTATTTCCTAAAATTCTCTCTTCATCATACACACCGTGAAATGCATGGAAGATGAGGTTATGGAGGTTGATGGTGAACATTAGGAATGAAAGAATTAATGCATTAAGAAATTAAGGAGTTAAGGAATGAAAGAATGCACAATTCCTACATTTTTTCATTTTTCATTCCTTCATTATTTAGTGTAGTCCTTTCTCACTCAAATATCTTTCCGCATCCAGCGCAGCCATACAACCACTGCCGGCGGCTGTTACAGCCTGGCGGTATATCTTGTCCTGTACATCGCCCGCGGCAAACACGCCGGCTACATTGGTCTTAGATGTTCCGGGAACAGTTTTCACATAACCGGCATCATCCATATCTATCCAGCCTTTAAAAATGTCTGAATTGGGCTGGTGGCCAATG
>JBJTMN010000461.1:0-4158 GCA_046070545.1 Ferruginibacter sp. | reverse complement strand
CACCAGGGTAAACCGGCAGTTCCCTTATCTGTATAAAACATACGGATAAGCTGCCGGTTTTTATATCTTTACTATATGAGGCGCACCAATTGCAAAATAGGATTCAACGATGGCTGGCTGATACTGTTCACCGTGCCGGCTCTCAGTTTTATTGTACCCTTTGTTTTTGGGGGTTGCCGTTTCAGCAGGCCCCCTTACTTTACCGCTGACCTTTACTTTAAAACCATGGTAATGATCATTTGCCTGTGGGCCGGCGACCGGCTTATTATGATCTGGAGCCGTAGTAAGTACCCATTATTTAAAGATGTACGTAATCGCCTGGTACATCAGTCGGTAGCCATGTTTATTTTTACCGTGGCCGGCAATAACATACTGGGCTGGCTTATTGATGATATTATCTTTAAACAAAAGAACGGCAGTTTTTTAGTTACCGATAAGCTGATCAATACCAATTCTGCCGCCATCTTCTGCACCATCATGATCATTGCCATTTATGAAAGTATTTACTTTATGAATGAGCTAAAAAAATCGGTGGAAGAAAAAGAAACACTGAAAAGAGAAAGCCTGAAAGCACAGCTGGATGCATTGAAGACACAAGTAAACCCGCATTTCCTGTTCAACAACCTCAACACCCTTTCCGCCATCATACCCGACACACCCGACCAGGCCATAGAATTTGTACAACAAATGTCGAAAGTGTACCGCCATATCCTGGAAGTGCAGGACGAGAAAACAATACCCTTACAGGATGAGCTGGATGTATTAAGGGCTTACGGATTTTTATTGAAGACCCGGTTTGGCGATAACCTGAATATTGAAATTAATGTGCCGGAAGAAAAACTGAAGCAGCAGATCGTACCATTATCGTTGCAACTCTTAATGGAGAATGCCATCAAGCACAATATTGTTTCGGCCGCCAAACCACTAACCATAAAAGTGTTTGCCCAAAACGGCCACCTGCTGGTAAGCAATAACCTGCAGGTAAAAAACCAGCTGATAGAATCAACCGGCATTGGTTTACAAAATATACGCAACCGCTATAAATTATTTGGCGATGACGATGTTCGTGTAGACGAAAACGACGGCAGCTTTACGGTTTCCATTCCGCTTATTCCAAACTGATATGAAGGTAATTATCATAGAAGATGAAACCCCTGCAGCCAACCGGCTGGGCAAACTGCTGCAAGCGATCAGTGAAGAGATAGATATTGTTGTAAAACTGGACAGTGTTGCTACTGCAGTAGCATACTTTCAAACTGCCCCGCAAAGTGACCTGATCTTTATGGACATACAACTGGCCGATGGATTAAGCTTTGATATTTTTTCGCAGGTGCAGATAAAGACCCCCGTAATTTTTACCACTGCCTTTGATCAATACACGTTAAAAGCCTTTAAAGTTAACAGCATTGATTATTTACTGAAACCCATTGATGAAACCGAGCTCAGGTCAGCCGTTGAAAAGTTCCGGGAACTCTATCACAAAAAAACCAATGATTATGCTGACAAGCTGATGAAGATGCTGGCAGATATGAATACTGCAAAGTATAAGGAACGCCTGCTGGTAAAACGTGGGCAGCAACTCAGCTTTATAAAAACCGAAGCCACTGCCTATTGTTATGCCGATGGTAAACTTTGCTATGCGGTAGATTTCTATAACAACAAACATTTACTGGAGACCAATCTTTCGCAGCTGGAAGAACAACTGCATCCCGGTAAATTCTACCGCATTAACCGGCACCTGCTGGTAAATATTGATGCCATCAGAAAAGTGCATACCTGGCTGGGTGGAAGATTGAAGCTGGAAATTTCACCAACAACCAATGCAGAAACAGTGGTCAGCCGCGAAAGGGTGAATGGTTTTAAAGAGTGGTTAGGACAGTAAAATTGTCAGGGTGAGCTTGCCGAACCCGTCTTATTCTGATGAACCCGCCTTCGACAGGCTCAGGCTGACAGTTTTTTTATTTAACAGTGATCTTAATTACAAAGCTCACCTGCAATTTTCCCTCCTCCATCAACCGGCATACCGCCGATAACATGGCCTCTTAATGCAACATTTACAAATGTCACACGACGGTTTGATGCCTTGCCATCAGGCGTGCTGTTATCTGCAACGGGTTTGGTATCACCAAAGCCAACAGCGATCAGCCTTTTACAATCCACCCCCATTTCAATTAATTTTCTGCAGATGACCATGGCTCTTTTTTCGCTAAGCGCCTGGCTGATGGCAGCTGCATCGCTGTTATCGGTATGGCACTCCACCCTTAACTGGCTGATGTAGGATTTATCGGTAAGGTATTGTTTGATGATCTCCAGCGCAGCCATGCTCTCGGGCTTTAATTTAGCCAAGCCGGTTTCAAACATAACAGGTTTTGATATCTTAACTTCATTGCCTTCCAGTTTATACTCCTGCGCCTGTATGCTGATGGCAAAAGAAGCAAGCAGGATTGTGAAGAACCATTTCATAGTTGATGTTTTATACCGTAAAGTTGAAGAAATAATTTCAGATAAAGTATACCTGTAGGAGGGTATTTTGATTTGCTCTTAATTACTATACTTTTGATAACATGTTTTTACCAGGTCATGATAAAAGAAATTGGGCAGCCATATTAACCTTATTGCATTTATGTTTCCTGTTTTCATGTAAAGAAAAAGAACATCGCCAGGTATCCCCTTCTTTCTACTACTGGAAAACGACATTAAACCTCAGCGATACTGAAAAACAAGAACTGGAGTCCTTACATGTAAAAACCATCTATCTTAAATTTTTTGACGTGGATTGGAATGAGGTCTATAAAACCCCGGAGCCTGTTGCAAAACTGCAGGCCGCCAATATCCCGGCCGATCCCCTGGGGAAATTATCCGGCAGCATCCGGGTGATCCCCACGGTTTTTATTACCAATGAATGCATTCAAAAACTTGATTCTGCAGATGCAGGTACATTGGCAATACAAATCTGTGAGTTAATAAAGTTTACGAGAAATTCCAATCAATGGCTTTACCACAGCAGCTTTGCCGATACCAGCGAGATACAGATCGATTGCGACTGGACTGCTTCTACAAAAAATAAATACTTCGGGCTGTTAACTGTTTTAAAGGAACATATACATAAAGATGATGGTGGCCGCAAGTACCGGCTGAGCTGCACCATCCGCTTGCACCAGGTAAAGTTTGTTTCCAAAACCGGCATACCGCCCGTTGACCGGGGCCTGCTGATGTGCTACAATATGGGCAACTTAAAAGACCCGGCTACCAAAAATTCTATCATAGAAACAGAAGAATTAAAAAAATACACAGGTAATCTTTCCGGTTATCCATTACCGCTTGATGTTGCTTTTCCGCTTTTTGATTGGAAAGTTTTATATCGCAACAATGTTTACACAGGCTTGATACAGGACCTGCCGTATGAAGCACTCAACAGTTCCTGCTGCAGTAAAAACGGTAACCGGTACCAGGTTTTAAAAGATACCCTGCTGCAGGGCTATGACCTGCGCAAAGGCGATATGATACGGGATGAACAAAGCGACATTAAAGAAGTGCTGGCTGCTGCCAAAGAGATTGGTAAGCACTTAAAAAATACCCCGTTGAGGGTATCCCTCTACCATCTGGATTCTGTAATTTTAAGCAAATACTCCACGCATGAACTGGAAAACATTTATAACAGCCTGCGTTAGCGCTGCCATTGTTTCGTTTCCTCAAAATATGATCGGCTGTGGCCCCGAGGCTGATCCCTATGATTATTATACTTCCTTCTTTCACCAGAACCTGCCCGATGCAAAAGGCTACAAGCCTTTTTACTACGTAGGCTACCGTTCTTTTTACGATGCTACCGAACCAACAGAAGTAGCGGATGTGCTGGCAGATGAATGGGCAGCCTATTGCGGCCCCTCCGTAAAAAAAGCGGATGCAAAAAAGCTGGTAAACAAATTTGCCTGGAAGGACCTGAACAATCTCTATTATAACCTGGAAAAAAATCAGCCCTTAAAAATACCCGACTCGGTAAAGCAGAACAGCATGACGGCTTATTTTATGCAGTCTAAAGACCTGGAAGCCCTGGGATATATCATGTACGCCAAACTGGTAGAGCCTTATGTACTTGGTGGCGAAGGTGAGTGGGATGCTTTGCAACGGGATAGTTTAAAAATGGCCAGGCTCATTAAG
>JBJTMN010000460.1:0-2835 GCA_046070545.1 Ferruginibacter sp. | reverse complement strand
CAATATTGGGATAAGCGCCGCAACGGCAGATATTACCACTCATGAATTCTTTTATTTCTTCTTCGCTGTTGGCATGGCCTTCTTTTACACAGGCAACCGCAGACATAATCTGTCCCGGTGTGCAATAGCCACACTGAAACCCATCATGCTTAATGAATGCTTCCTGCATAGGATGCAGTTTATCACCATCGGCCAGGCCTTCAATAGTGGTAACTTTTTTTCCTTCATTCATTACCGCTAATGATAAACAGGAGTTGATGCGTTTGCCATCTACGTGCACGGTGCAGGCACCACACTGGCCATGATCGCAGCCCTTTTTAGTGCCCATCATGTGCAGTTGTTCACGAAGAAGGTCCAGCAGTGTTACCCTTGGTTCAACTGATAAAGTATGCAACACGCCATTCACTTCCAGTTTAAGCGGCATCTGTTCAAAGAGGGCAGCTATCTTTTCATCGTTATCAGCGGCTTTAGCCAATACCGGCGATGCCAGGCTCAGTGCCGCAATGGCGGTAGATTTTTTAAGAAAGTCCCTCCGGGAATTGGTTTGATCTTGTTCAGGCATAGAAGAATTTATGTGATTTAAATTTACCTGATTTAGGGGTAATAGAAAAATGAATGTTGTGTGTGGAGTATTGTTGGTCAGGCGATCAACAACGGCGATGCTAGTAACAATGGCGATACGACTAACAACAGCGAAGAGAGTCGGTCTTCACGAAACATTCTTACGAACGCAATATTTTCTCCATTTTCCTTCCCTTTGCCAACTCATCTATCAGTTTATCCAGGTAGCGGGCCTGCTTTGTTAAAGGGGTGGTAATGTCTTCTATGCGGTAGCCGCAAATCATACCTGTAATAAGGTGGGCATTGGGGTTTAAATTAGCCTGACCAAAGAATTCTTCAAAAGTTACTTTGTCTTTTATGAGTTGCTGCAGTTTTTTGTTGTTGAAGCCGGTTAACCATTCTATTACCTGTTTTAATTCTGCTTCTGTGCGGCCTTTTGACTCTACTTTTTTTACGTACATGGGATATACGGATGCGAAGATGAGTTTGGCAAATTTTTGGTCGTGTTGGGGTGTTGTAGCCATAAATTGCAGTAAGTTTTTGGTTTTACAAAATACAAATAAGCTTCAATTAATTTCCACTTTGGTATGTATAATAAGAGAGTCCCGTCAGCCATCGGGACAATGATGACCCCATGTATACTTTGGCTACGCTCAATACATATGCAGGTAGTCAAAAATAGCTATTTCCCGACTTCATTCGAAATCAGCACCTAGCCCCCTTCGACTCCGCTCAGGATCAATCAAACTCATTCCTGAAACCAAAGCTCTTCACATTCTTCACGCTTTCCATTACGATATCATCCTGGTATTCTTTAAAGGCTTCCAGTTTACCGGCAATGGAAGGATCATGAAGGGCAAGTATTTGTGCGGCAAGGATACCGGCGTTCTTTGCACCATTGAGTGCAACGGTGGCAACAGGTACGCCATAAGGCATTTGTAAAATAGACAATACAGAATCCCAGCCATCAATGCTGTTGCTTGATTTTACGGGAACACCAATTACCGGTAAAATAGTTTGTGCGGCTATCATGCCGGGTAAATGGGCGGCGCCGCCGGCACCGGCTATGATCACTTTTAAACCACGCTCTTTGGCTTTGCTGGCATACTCACGTAAACGCTCAGGTGTGCGATGTGCAGATACAATGGTTAATTCGGGTTCTACTTCAAACTGGCGAAGCATTTCGGCAGCGCCTTTCATAATATCGAGGTCGCTTTCGCTTCCCATGACTATACCTACTAAAGGATTGCTCATTTTTTGTTGGTTTGTTGTTTTTATGACTTTAGATTCTGTTTTTGAATTTTTGCCCTTTGATATTTGAGGCGTTAAAATTGCCAACCATAACCCAGATTTATTTCAACAGGTCTCCCTTTAGCCTCAATAATTCTGTTTCTGCAAGTTTGGTATTATAACGTGCAGCGATCAGCCGGTCGTAGGCAAGCTCTAAACTTTTTTGTGTTTCCCGTAGTTCAAGATAAGTAGAAAGTCCAAGCCTTAATCTTTCCAGGGCGATATAAACATTCTCTTTTGCCAGTAAAATATTCTCTTCTTCCAGCGCCAGGGTCTTCTTCTGCAGTTCATAATCTTTAAAGGCATTGGTAATGCCCAGGTCTATCTTAGCTTTTTGGTTCTTGTAGCTGATGTTGAGGTAGTCAATATCCAGTTGTGCCTGCTGTATCTGGCGTTTTACATTGTAGTTGTTGAAGATGGGGATGCTTACGCCGATGCCGTAATTAAAACCATTGTTGCGGGTGTAAAGTGGTGTAAAACTATTGATAACGGTCTGGTTATTTACCTTGGAATAATTGTACGCAGAATTGATACTTACAACCGGGTAACGTTCGGCCTTCCTTTCCTTTAAAGTAAGTTTCCCAATATCGATATTCTTTTTGATGAGTTGCAACTGAAGATTGGTTGACTCAACGGTTCCCATCATATCGCCCAGGATGATCTTGTTTTTAAAAACAATACTGTCATCCACTTCGTAGCGGGTGTTCAGTTCTACATTCATCAGCTGGTTCAGTTGTTCTTTTAACTGTTCTATCAGTGCCTGCTGTTTAAGCCTGGCTGCTTTCTGGGCATTCAGGTCAACCTTGCCCTGCAATATATCCGGCTTGGCACCCAGGCCCACGCTGAATTTCTTTTCGGCAAGTTTTACCCTTTCCTCGTTAATGCTCATCTGCTCTTCAATAGCTTTTAACTGCTGCTTTTGACGAACAATATTGTAATAATTATTGATAACGGTAGCTACACTGTTTACAACCTGGTTTTTTA
>JBJTMN010000459.1:0-4360 GCA_046070545.1 Ferruginibacter sp. | reverse complement strand
TACCAGCGCCCGGCATGATGTGCTGGATAAGTTTTATGCAGAAAATTTTAAAGAGAGTTACAATACAGGTCTTGCTGAAGAAGTAGTTTATATTGGTAAACACAGGTTAACAGATGAGTTGACAGTTACAAAGCAAACTGGCATATCCGAACTACGAACAACAAACAAGGAACAATTTAATACTACCATCGGGCAACTTTTATTGAGTCCCACCAGGACCTATGCACCCGTAATGAAAGGCTTACTGGAAAACCATTTTGATAAGATACACGGCGTGATCCATTGTAGCGGCGGCGGACAAACCAAGTGCATGAAATACCTGCCCTGTAATTTTAAAATAGTAAAGGATAATTTATTTGATGCGCCTGAAATATTCAACATTATTAAAGAAAACAGCGGCAGCAACAATAAGGAAATGTACGAGGTATTTAACATGGGTTGTCGCCTGGAAATCTATTGTGCTGCAGCTGATGCTGAAACAATGATTACGGCGGCAACTGAATTCGGAATTGAGGCACAGGTAATTGGCAGGGTAGACGCGAGTGAGAAGAAACAATTAGTGATCAGGTTGAAAGATGAAGAGATCGTGTATTAACAAAAAAAGCCAGCCTTTTTATGGCTGGCAATGTTGCAATACATATTCATGGCTATTCTTCAATCACAAAAGTTATCGGCTGTTTTAAATAGGCATTTACTTTTTGGCCGTTCTGTATAGCAGGTTGCCATTTCGGAGTGGTTTTTATAAAGCGGATTGCTTCGGCACATGTTCCATAGCCTGGGTCGTTTTCACAAGTGATGTCGCTCAGGCTGCCATCAGCATGCACAATAAATTTCAGTACAACTTTATAAATTCCCGCTTTGGCTCCATGATCAACGGGAATATTCGCTTTTAAATGCTCCTGTAAAAATTTTTTCCATGCTTCTGATCCTCCGGTGAATTGCGGATTTTGTTCAACCCGGGTAAATACGGGGCCAACCGGCATGCCCTGCACTTCTATAACCTCAGGCTTCTTTTGTTCCGCCTCGGCTTTATATATGGATGATGCCAATTGCAGTTCTGCATTCCTTTTTTCAAGTAGTAATTTTTGTTGCTGCAATTCCTGTTCACTCATTTTTCTTCCCATAACCACTTTTACTTCGTCAGGTTTTGCATTTTCCTGGTTCAGTTTTTCCAGTTCCAGTTTCTGTTTCAAAGATTCCTCTTTATTCAGTTTCATGCCAACAACCACTTTTTGTTCGTACAAGGCTTTGGCACTCAGTTCCTGTTGTCTTTGCAGTTTTACTTGTAATGCTGATAGCATAGTATCGGTTTTCACCAGATCATTTTCTGCACTAACTACAACCTGTGCCTGTTTTTGTTTTGTAGTGTAGGCAATTATTGCTCCGTCCTTTGCTTTTTCCCCATAAGTTTTCATGGCTTCTGAAGGAGCATAAATATCAATATTCTCAAACCTGGTTACGCCGGTCACAGCAGCAATATCATTCAGTGTTTTACCAGGGTATTCTATATTGTCAACAACCAATAAAGGGCTTGCTCCAAGAACTTTATTAATATAGGTCCCGTGTACAGTTAGTGAGCCACCCGTCCAGGAATCCTGGTTTGCAATTCCGGTTTTTGTATTGATGATCACAACGCCATTCTTTCCTTTGTCACCGTAAACCTGTAATGCAACATCGTTTTTAATTACACGGACATCGAGTATATCATCCGGCTTAATTGCCAGTGCAATTGTTTTAACTGTTTCTTTTCCATTAACAATATATAAAGGAGCCGCCGCATCCGGAATTACCTCTGTCATTAATTTAGCAGGAATTGTATCGGAATAGATTACTGTTTGAGCCTGTACAGGTGATTCAATTGCTGGCGATAAAATATCCAGGGCTGCAGATTTCCTGGTCTCAGGCTTCATCGTGCTGACAGATTCCACATAATTTTTTGCTTTTAAACTAAAAGCAGCAAACACGAATACGATTAATGGTAACACCATAATGCGGCCAATATAATTTGCTTTTGGGTTTTTGTTTTTACTTAGCATAAGGAGTCGGCGTTTTATGGGTGAATAGAAAAAATTATTTACTAATTCAAAATGATGATTGGGATATGCTGCCTGCAGGATCATGGCGGCAAAAACTGCAGTATCACTGTCTTCCACAGCTTTTTTATCCGCAATAAATTCATGTATCATATTCAGTTCTTTCCGGTATAGCCAGAAGAAAGGATTGCACCAGCATAAAATGAGAACGATGTTTACAAATAGTTTATCATGGGTATGCTTTTGCTGTATGTGTGCAACTTCGTGCTTAAATATCTGCCTGCCGGTAACAGTATCTATATCAATGCTGCTATTCCAGAAAATGTATTGCAGAAATGAAAAGGGAGTGCTGTTGTGTTGGGTGTTTACAAAGGCAACTTCCTCAATCTGCTGCACCGGGTATTTTTTTAATAGGGTACGGATCAGGAATAAAGTTCGAAGCAGAACGAGGAAGAAAATGATGGATACCAGCAAGTAGGCAATGGTATATAATTGCTCCAGGGTCCAGTTGTGTCTTTGAGCAGGCACAAATATATGGGTCATATACTCATCACCAACCGATACGGCCTGTAACACCCGTATGGCCTGGTTTTGTTGTTCAGCAGGCTGCCAGAAATTGATTTTTAGCAACGGTAATACCATCGACAGAACCATGGATACCAGCAGGTAAAACCGGTTGTAAACATGAAAAACTTTATTACGTAAAAACAACCAGTAATAAGCATATAAAATGCCTGAGCAGATAATTACTTTCAGCATGTACCAGAAGAATGGCAGCATAGCATAGGTTTTTAATCTTAATAATTGGTTTATAGTC
This sequence comes from Ferruginibacter sp., assembly GCA_046070545.1. Taxonomy (GTDB): domain Bacteria; phylum Bacteroidota; class Bacteroidia; order Chitinophagales; family Chitinophagaceae; genus Ferruginibacter. The sequence continues at coordinate 1,510 of JBJTMN010000459.1, read as the reverse complement.
GTTGACCGTTGCTCGTTGTTCGAAAGGAAAGCAGCCGGTGCTCAATAACCGTACAACGAACAACCAGCAACGATCAACGTTTTTTCAATTGCTTCAAAAGCATCTCCAAATCCTCCACACTTAAATTGTTTTCCTTTACCATAAAGGATACTGCATTGCTGAAAGAACCTTCAAAATATCCTTTCACAAAACTCTTCATGGTGGCTTTGCTGTAGGCTTCTTTACTTACCAGCGGATGGTACTGGTGTGTTCTTCCAAACTGAGTAATACCCACAAATTCCTTGTCTACCAGTATCTTGATAATGGTAGCTACTGTATTGTTGTGTGGTTTGGGTGCAGGTAATTCATCTATGATCTCCCGCAGGAAAGCTTTATCCAGCTTCCATATCACCTGCATGATCTGCTCTTCGGCCTTGGTTAAAATCTTCATTGTTTTACTATTTAATGCCTGATAATGTAAACTTAAAACTAATTATTTAGTTTAACAACTATTTTTTTAGTTACTCACATATTTTAACAAATGGTGAAGAAATTAATTTTTAATGCTGAAGCGGTAAAAGCTAAATTTGCAGGTATTGATGTCTTTGTTCTTCGCTTCAATACAAGTTCCACATAGAGATGCGGTACAAGGGAGTGACACAACGATGCTGAAAAGAATTACAAATGTTTGTAACCAAAAACTATAAACCACAAACCAGATATGTCTCAATCAATAGTTGAATTAAAGAATGTAAATATTTATCAAAGCAACAGTCTCATCTTAAGTGATGTAAATATTTCGGTAGAAAAGGGTGAATTTGTATACCTGGTCGGTAAAACAGGTACAGGAAAAAGCAGCCTGCTGAAAACCATGTATGGCGACCTGGAACTGAAAGAAGGAGAAGGCTGGGTTGTTGGGCACGATCTGAAAGGACTTACCTGGAAGACAGTTCCTTTCCTTCGGCGTAACCTGGGCGTGGTTTTCCAGGATTTTCAACTGCTTACCGACCGTAATGTGAATGAGAACATGAAATTCGTGTTGAAAGCCACCGGCTGGAAAGATGAAAAACTGATGGATGAGAAGATTGCAGATGTACTCGAAAAAGTGGGATTAAAAACCAAAGGTTTTAAAATGCCTTTTGAACTGAGTGGTGGTGAGCAGCAACGTATGGATATTGCACGTGCACTATTGAATTCTCCCAAACTGATACTGGCCGATGAACCTACCGGGAACCTGGACCCGGAAACCAGCGATGAGATCATGCAGCTATTGTTTCATATCTGCCGCGATTATAACACAACCATCATCATGGCTACACATGATTATATGGTGATCAGGAAATTTCCGGCACGTACCATTAAAACAGAAATGGGCAAAGTATGGGATAATGCTACCATAGAGATCTGATAAGCTCCCTGGTGTTTGTTTCGTTATTATAAGTAGTTAGCAGCAATTGTTGCCGCTGTTGTATTTCCTCACCGGAAAAAGGTTGCTGGTATAGTGCTTCTGTATTTTTCTGAAAGGCCAATT
>JBJTMN010000458.1:0-12097 GCA_046070545.1 Ferruginibacter sp. | reverse complement strand
GGGCAATCTTAATTGTATAAAAACCCCTTCGTAAATATTGGCCGGATCTTTACCCTGGAAAAAGTGTTTTAAGGAAGAAAACATTTCTGAAGGTAAAATAGATACAGCACCAAATGCAATAGCACAAAGTAATACTGCAATCAACAGCACAAGTAAAACCGGAAAGAAATATTTATTTTTTTTCAGCACTGGCGGTTGAATGTAGCAGGTTAATTAATTTGATAACATTATCGCCGGTACGTGGCCCAAAATAAATAAGATCATGTTCTTCAAAACGAACAATGTGTTTGTTCTTGCCGGCATTGGTCAAAGATACGCCGGGTACATTACTGATGAATTTATCCATGCTGCCCATACGATCGTAACCAAAATCGGTGGCAATAATAATATCCGGATTTGCCAATGCAACTGCTTCGGCACTCATTTCACGGGCGCCTTTGCCATTGTATAATGCAGGTGTGCACCCGGCCAGGCGAATCATTTTATCACCCACACCATTTCTGCCACTCATAACAAAATAGTTATTGTTGCGCAGGCCAAAATGAATGATCATAACCTTTAGCGAGTCTTTTATGTTCAATGCTTTTAAAGTATCGGCTGCTTTTGCCATGCCCGAATTCATAACATTTATCAGAGAGTCCGCCTTTTTTTCTACACCAAAGAATTTGCCCAGTTCTTTCAATAATAGTTTTGCGCTGTCTATGGTATTGGCTCCGCCAAAGGCTTTTACCTTCAAGCCTGCTTTGGTTATTTGTGGTAATACGTTTTCGGGCCCTATATCATTGCTGTGTATCACCAGGTCAGGCGTCATAGCGATAATGCTTTCGGGGCTTAATGCACGATGGTAGCCTACGGTCTTTAATAATTTTGCACTGTCGGGATATGTACTGCTGAGGTCAACAGCAACAATATTATGGCCTTTACCCAATGCAAAAACATACTCTGTCAATTGCTTTGAAAGGCAAACGATACGCATGTCTTTGGTTCCATCAATTTCTTTATTGCCAAAGCGTCCACAGGAGAGGGCCATAAAGGATAAAACTGCAACAGCAATTAAATATTTCTTCATATTGATGTGTGTTAAAATTAAAGAGGCAGTTTTTTTTCAAAACTGCCTCTTTGATCAGTGTTATTAGAAATTATATTTCACATTTACTCCTCCATATACCACTGCCTTTGAAGGAGCAGGGATATATGCATCAGGTAATTGATTTACAAAGATCATTAACGGGTACTTTGTTTTGGTGATATTATCTACACCAAAAAATGCATCTACACCAAAATGATTTGACAGGTTTCTTCTGAATCCCAGTTTACCATTCAGTAAACTGTAGCTAGTAGTGTAATAAGTGGTAAACACTTTTGGATTTACACCCGCTGCGCTGGTCTTTATGGTGCCTATGGTTACACCATCTTTATAGATATGAACCAGGTTTGCATAAAATCCTAATTTGGTTGCAACATCTACACCCAGGGCATTCATAACTTTTGGTACACCATAAACCCTTTTTCCACTGTAATCAATGGTGTCACGTTGTGCTACAGTAGCTCCGGTAACGATCGTAAAATTTTCTCCGTATTTAAAGTCTGAATAAGTGAAATTAATGAAAGGAGTTACGTTTGTAAATATGCCATTCGGATTGTTTATGATGGAGTACCTCAGGTTTGCTTCCAATCCTTTATGTTTTTGATCGCTTCCGTTTACCATGTAACTGTAAGCAGTGGTTGTGCTGTTTAAAGGAACAGAAACAGCCGTCATTTTATTGGAAAATGTAAGCGAGAATACAGACAATTGGTAAGCCAGCCTGTCTTTTAATAAAGATCCTTTTGAGCCAACTTCAAACTGATCTCCATACTCAGGCTTTAAACCAGTGTTAACAAATCCTGATGCAGGAGTTGCACCAACTACCGGTGTTACCACAAAGAAGTAAGAACTAACGGGCGCTTTATAACCCTTGCTGTAAGAGGCATAGGCTGAGATCTTTTTGCTGAAAACTTTATTTACAGCAACATGAGGCGACCACATGTTTTTATAGGTTGTTTCAAAATGCCCCGGGTAGCTAGCAGTAATCGCCCTGAAGCGGTCATCCAAAGAAATTCTTTGAGAACTATAACCTAAACCTGCAGATACAGAAAGATCCTGCGGAAGCAGCAAAGTCCATTCAGTGAAAAATGAAGCAGGTTGTGTTACATAATTCAGATTGGAAGTAATGGCATTGATAACATAATAGGGGCTAACACCGTAGGTATATGTTGCCGGAGCTGGATCATTGGGATTGACCTTCATGCTGTACCCGATCGTTTGTGCATTTTGCTTTTGCAATTCCATTCCGGTAATGCCATTCAAAGAGATGTTTTTACCAATAGATATTTTTGTATCAAATGAAGTACGGAAACCATAATTCACCGTGTTCTTATCAGTATACCCACCGGCACTGGCTGCATCACTTTTAAAACCTGTACCAAATACCGAAGTCGTATTGGAGAATCCTTTAAAGAAGCTATACGTGTGCGTTACGCCTGCCCTGTAAGTAACCACATGGCTGTGGGCATCATTCCTGATATAATTCGGGTTACCCGAGTAATCATTATTGTCCCATTGAGTAAGCGTAAGTTCGCCCAATCTCTGGTCGTAACTATCCGTAAATCCTGCGTAAAATAATATGTCTTGTTTTTCACTTGGCTGGGTCATTAATACCAGGTTAACAAAGTCTTTATGCGAAGCATTGTGAATAGAAAACCCGTCAGATTTTTGTTTGCCATAATTCAACAAAAGGCCGCTGCGGGCTCCGCCGGTAGCAAAACGGGTAGTGTACCGCTGCAAACCATAATTTCCAAGCATTATATCCTGGCTGATGGATGTTTTTCCGCTTGCAGGTTTTTCGGTTCTGAAACTCACAGCACCTGAAATAGCCTGTCCGTATAATGTTCCGGCAGGGCCTTTTAATATTTCCACATTTCCAAGGGAAGCAAAATCGATATCATCCATCGTGGTAATACCTTCTGCATCTGTAATGGGCATTCCATTCAGGTATACTTTGTATCCCTGCCCGTCGAAATTGCTGTTAACACCATTGGTGCCTCTTGCGCCATTGCCATATCCGCGAATATTAAATTGCTGGCCACCCGAAACGCTTCTCCTGGTCATAAGGACCCCGGGTATATTTGTTTCAATAGCATCCTGGAGAAAGATTCCCTGTCCTCTTCTTAGTTCTGGGGTTGACAATTTGCCGATAGCTGCAGGCTGGTATAATGCTGATTTATTAGGGTTAGATGTGGTGGTTATTTCCACTTCATTAAGATTTGAAACTATTGAGGTAAGATTTATTCTGATATCGTCGTTGCAGTTCTTAATGCTGTATTGAACAGTTTCGTATCCAACAAAAGAAACGGTAATGGAAGATGCCTTGGAACAATCAACAGTAAAAGAACCGTCTTTATCTGCTGAAATGGTTTTGCCACCACTCAGTGTAATGGTCGCGCCTGGCAGCGGGCTGTTGTTACCTCCGTCAATAACTTTTCCTGTAACAGTTTTTTGAGCAAACGCAGTAATGGATAATAGTGTTAGTACAGATAGAATTATATGTTTCATTTTAAATTTTATTGATAGTAAGTAATGAATAGCATGATTTACCCATTGATGAAATCACCAGGTAAATGCATTGCCCTGTTTTTTTACAGGTTCAGAAATACTAGCAATATTTTGGAGGGGGAGCAACTGCAGGATAAGGCATGATAGCTGTACTTTCCGCATATACCGGAAATTGCTTTTTAATGAACTGCCAGTTATTCTCAGTTAAAACAACAGCAGATTCTTTATAATTGGGAAGGAATAAAAACTTAACCGCTACCTGGTTCAGCGGATTTCCGGAGTCATTTTTTTGTTGCTCTATTTTCCGGATATGATTGGCCAGTTTATCTTCTTTGGAATCAAAGAAGCCGGTAAAAATTATATTTGATCCGGTCACTTTAAAAGACTTTACGTCAAATAATCTTCCGTCAACCTGTATCTCTTTCCCAAGCTTAACCCAGCTTACTTCATTGGTTTTTACCGTAACAACTTCAAGTAATTCTGTTTTAAATCTTTCTTCCCGCTGATACTGAACCAACTGTTGGCTTATATAGATGCCTAATGTAAAAAACAACGGTAGTGCCACCAAAAGCAGCAACCCAAAAGCAACAAGTTGTTTTTTAAAAATCAGCATATTAAAAAAGAAAGCGAAGTTAGGTATTATTTCTTTCTTACTAAACTGTCTGCAGGATAATGTGCCTTTATACTGTCTCTTACAGATGTAACCCAATTTGCAAGTGTTAGCTTTTGCTGTTCATCCAGTTTGGCATTTTTCTGTATCCACAGGTAAGAATCAAGGGGCATTTCATCTTCCTTAACCTGCTTATTCACTTCATCCAGTTTCCTGTATTGCCTGCCAATTCGGTAAGAGGCAAATTCAGAAAAATTCAGTTCCCTTTTTCCTTCTTCAATATGATTGTTTAACCACCAGGCTACCGGTTGTATTTGTGAATACCAGGGGTAAACCGTGTTATTGCTGTGGCAATCGTAGCAGCTGGTTTTAAGTATGGCCTGCACATTTTCAGGAACAGGGTACACTTTGGTAATATCATTGTTACTGATACCTTCTGATTTGTTTTTTGCAGGACGAATAAATTGTATAACGATAAATGCCAGTATGAATATCTGGAAAGTTCTTTTTAAAATTTTCTTCAGCATACAATGGTTTTAGTTGATTAAAATATTTCCGGTCATTTCTTTGGGTACGGGTAAGTTCATCAGGGATAAAATTGTTGGTGCAATATCACCCAGTTTCCCGGGTTTGAGATTTCCCTTCCAGTTGCTATCTATTAAAAAAAGCGGAACCAGGTTTAACGTATGTGCTGTGTTGGGGGTGCCATCCTCATTGATGGCGTAATCCGCATTGCCATGATCGGCCGTTAAAAGCACCGCATAATCATTTTGTAATGCGGCAGTAACTACTTTCTCCACACATTGATCAACCGTTTCAACGGCTTTTATGATCGCTTCCCAAACACCTGTATGGCCCACCATATCTGCATTTGCAAAGTTCAGGCAAATAAAATCGGCTGACTTGTTATTGATCTCGTGTACAATTTTCTCAGTTACTTCTACTGCGCTCATCTCCGGTTGCAGATCGTAGGTAGCAACTTTGGGCGAGGGAACCATGATCCTTTTCTCACCTTCAAAAGGTACTTCCCTGCCACCACTGAAAAAGAAACTCACATGCGGATATTTTTCTGTTTCGGCAATCCGTATCTGGGTTTTATTATTTTGCTGAAGTATCTCACCCAGTGTATTTTTAAGATCATCATTCTCAAAGATCACTTGTACGTTTTGAAATTTATGATCGTACTGCGTCATGGTGGTATAATGCAGGTCCAGTTTTTTCATGCCGAAATCAGGCATGTCTGTTTGTGTTAGCACTTCGGTTATTTCACGGCAGCGGTCTGTTCTGAAATTGAAGCAGATCACGGCATCGCCGTCCTGGATACTGGATGCCGGATACCGGATGCCCGAATGAATGATCGGTTTTATGAACTCGTCAGTTACTCCATCTTCATACGATTTTTTTACAGCCGCCAGCATGTCATCTGTTTTTTCACCAATGCCATTAACCAATCCATCGTAAGCCAGCTTCACTCTTTCCCAGCGCTTATCACGATCCATAGCATAATAACGGCCGGTGATGGTTGCAATATTGCCTACTGTTGATTTCAGGTGTTCCTGCAGGTCAGTTAAAAATCCCAGCCCGCTTCTGGGGTCTGTATCTCTTCCATCTGTAAAAGCATGGATGAGTACGTTGGCCAGCCCTTCAGCTTTACACAAGCTGGTTATTGCTTTAACATGATTGATGTGTGAGTGTACACCACCATCGCTTACCAGGCCGATCAGGTGAAGCGGTTTATTGTTATCACGGGCGTATCTTATTGAATTGAGCAAGGTCTCGTTCTTTGCAAACTCACCGGTTTTAATGGCAACATTAATGCGTTGCAGTTCCTGGTACACAATACGGCCGGCGCCCAGGTTCAGGTGCCCCACTTCGCTGTTGCCCATCTGCCCTTCGGGCAAACCAACATCCTCGCCACAGGTTACCAGGGTTGTGTGCGGGTATTTTGCAAACAAAGAACTTACAAAGGGGGTTTTGGCATGTTGAATAGCATCACTTTTTTCAACTTTACCCAGTCCCCAGCCATCCATAATGATCAATATAACTTTTTTATCTTCCATCCGTTAAAACTAAAATAATTGCAGCTAATTTCAGCTGATAATTGTCATTTGGGCATAAATTCAGTTAAATCGGGCTAATTTTATAGAGTCTTGGCACGTTTTTAGTGAATTTACAGGTGTTAAAATATTCATACCATGAAAAGGATCCTTACTTTTTTAACCATAGGTGCTCTTATTACTGCATTTACTTTTTTTTCAAGTATTGATGAAGTAATCTCAGCCATGAAGACAGGGAATGCTTCAGATATTGCCCGCTTTTTTGACAATACTGTAGAGATCAATACCCCCGATAAGTCAAGCAGCTACAGCAGAAGCCAGGCAGAGCTGGTGCTGAAAGATTTCTTTAGTACAAACACCGTGAAAGGGTTTACCCTGGATCATAAGGGTGAAAATTCAGGATCGCAATATTGTATAGGAACCTTACTCACAAAGAATGGTACTTACCGCACCACTGTTTTTATGAAACTTAAAGGCGATAAGCAGTTGTTGCAGACAATTACATTTGAACATAAATAACCCCTTTTGAAAATATAAACAGCAGCCCCGGAAATTCCGGGGTTTTGTTTTTAAGTTCTTCCTTAGCTTTGTTGTTATGGATTATAATGAACAATTAGACCTACTGATCACCAATGCTCTTGCAGAGGACATAGGTGATGGCGATCATTCAACCCTTTCCTCCATTGATGCAACTGCACAAGGTAAAGCCGTTTTAAAAATTAAGGAAGATGGTGTGCTGGCAGGCATGCAGGTAGCAGAAAAGATCTTCCGGCATATGCAGGCTGATATTGTTTTTACAGTATTTAAAAAAGACGGCGAAGATATGAAGTATGGCGAAATTGCTTTTGAAGTGAAAGCGCTGGTACATACTATCCTGCAATGCGAAAGGCTGGTCTTAAACACGATGCAGCGCATGAGCGGCATTGCCACATTAACCAGGCAATACACTCTAAAACTCCTTCCCTACAAAACAAAACTGCTGGACACCAGGAAGACCACACCTAATTTTCGTTTGCTGGAGAAAGAAGCAGTGAAAATCGGAGGCGGTGTTAATCACCGGTTTGGATTGTATGATATGATCATGCTGAAAGACAACCATATTGATTATTGCGGAGGCATTGAAAAAGCAATTGATAAGGCGTATGATTATGTACAAACTAAAAAGCCGGGTTTAAAAATAGAAGTAGAGACCAGGAGTATTGATGATGTAAAAAAAGTAATGGCTGTAGGGAAGGTTGACCGTATCATGCTTGACAATTTTAAGCCCGAACAAATCACTGAAGCACTCAAAATTATTGATGGCAAATATGAAACAGAGGCCAGCGGCGGGATCAATTTAAACAATATAGAAGCTTATGCTGCAACCGGTGTTGATTATATCAGCAGCGGCGCTGTGATACACCAGGCCCGCAGCCTTGACCTGAGTTTAAAGGCTGTTATCATCTAAATAAAAGAACATGTCCAGGAAAAAGATACAAGGGTTTGGCGGGTTGGTTTACTCCACCGATCCCAATTTTAAACTGCCTGAAGAAGAGGGAGGAGAGCAGGAGACTGTTGAACCATCTCAGCAAAAGTTAAAAATAAGGCTCGACACTAAACACAGGGCGGGTAAAGCTGTCACGCTTGTAGAAGGATTTATTGGCACCACTGCCGATATGGAAGACCTGGGCAAAAAACTGAAATCATTCTGCGGTACCGGTGGCTCGGTTAAAGACGGTGAGATCATTGTGCAGGGCGATAACCGCGACAAGGTTTTGCAATGGCTGCTGAAGAATGGGTATAAGCTTGTAAAAAAGATCTGATCCTTATTTACCAGTTTTCTCCTCAATACTCAACGCCCCGCTGGGACATTTTTTAACCTGCTCAATGATCTGTTGTGTTGCTGCCTGGCCCAGGTCGATCCAGGGTTTGCGCCTTGGGTCAAATACTGCTGAAAGCCCCCGGGCACATATTCCGGAATGAATGCATATTTCGGGTTTCCATACAACTGTAATTTCTTCGTTGCGATAATGATGGGTAGTTACAGGCATTTTGGTTAATTTAACAGTGAACTGTTCTGTAAATTACATCAAAAAGTCTTTTTTATACCTACTTTTACATCAAATTCAAGGCATGATCTCAAAAATATCTGAGGGTATCACCATTACCGTGGAAACTTACTATCAGCCTGAATACAGTAATCCTGTAAACAGTGAGTTTATGTTTGCCTATCGTATCACCATTGAAAACAACAATGCATTTCCGGTAAAGCTTTTAAGCCGCCACTGGTGTATTTACGACAGCAATGGCAGCCTGCGTGAGGTTGAAGGTGAAGGAGTTGTGGGCGTGCAGCCACAGATTAACCCCGGAGAATCCTACCAGTATATCAGCGGTTGTAACCTGCGTTCCGAGATAGGTAAAATGCACGGTACATACGAAATGGAAAATATCAACAACAAGAAAACATTCAAAGTCATTATTCCTTCTTTTGATATGTGTGCCCCTTTTAAACTAAACTGATTTCAACCTTTTTTTGTGCTGTATTTTTGGCTTATCTTTAAGCGTTAAAAAGCAGTAAACAAGGGGCTATTAAAAATAGCCTCAATAAATTATTGAAGGCAAGGTTATCAAAACTACTACGCTGATAAAACCGTAAATTCTATCATGGCAAAAGTTACATTTTCAAACAGCAACAACGATTTTTATCAAAGCTTAAAAGCTTCTGTAGAAGAATATTTTTCCAAAAACAATTTAAAAAAAACGGGCGACTGGCGCTTGTTCTCAAAAACCATTATACTGGTAGTTGCTGCAGTTACGATGTACAGTTTATTGATGTTTGCACCATTAACCAACTGGCAGGGTTTATTATGTTGTGCTTTGCTGGGAGGCTCACTGGCATCAATAGGATTTAGTGTTATGCACGATGCCAATCACGGCAGTTATTCTACCAAACCAAAACTAAATGATTTCCTGGGGTTAAGTTTAAATGCTATGGGAGCCAGTTCTTATTTCTGGAAACAAAAGCACAACATTATTCACCATACTTACACCAATGTGGATGGTATTGATGATGATATTGCCAAAAGCCCGGTCATCCGCCAGTGCGAATCGCAGAAATGGGTGCCTGCGCATAAGGTTCAGTATCTGTACCTGTTGCCGGTTTATTCACTCTCTACCATCTTCTGGATCTTCATCATGGATTTTACAAAATATTTTTCACGCAAGATCTACACTACAGATGCCTGGAAGATGTCAACAAAAAACCACATTATCTTCTGGGCAACCAAAGCATCTTACCTTACTTTTTACATCATACTTCCCATCATGGTCTGGGGTTTTCTTCCCTGGCTGGCTGGGTTTTTTGTTCTGAATGCCGTGATGGGATTGATATTGTCACTGGTATTTCAATTAGCACACGTGGTTGAGAACACTGAGTTTGAACATGTGCCTTTAGACATGACCAAACATATTGAAACGGCCTGGGCAGAGCACCAGATGAAGACCACAGCCAATTTTGCCATGGGTAATAAAGTGATCTCCTGGTTTGTGGGCGGATTGAATAACCAGATAGAACATCATCTTTTCCCACGGATAAGCCATATTCACTATCCGGCCATTAGTAAGATCGTGATGGAGAAAGCTAAAGAGTTTAACCTGCCGTATAATAAGTACGATACCATGATAGAAGCTGTTGCTTCTCACTTCAGGGTAATGAAACAACTGGGAAAAAAGCCGGAACAGGTTATGCACCAGGTACAGGCTGCGTAAATCTTACTAAGATACCTTTCTACTTTTCTACTTACTAAGGCTTGTATTTGGCCTGCTGAAAAATAGTTTCATCATCAGTGGCCATTAGTTGTGTTAAACTGGTTTTTGGATTTTTGCTCATGAATTTTTTAACGATCTGCCATCCGGCAAAGCTGCCGATATTGCCCGGGGATGCTTCACCCAGTTCCTGTGTTTTGGGGCCCTCGCCAATATAGTTTTTGATGATATTGTTGTCGATGGTTTGTAAAAAATTGTTTTGAACAAACAGGTCCCACACCGCTGCTTCATGTTCATATACTCCTTTCAGTTGTTCTTTGGTATAACCGATCAGTTTAAATTCTTCTGTTTTAGGTAATAATTTGCTGAGTATATAAAGCCTTTTCCCTTTTTCTATCATTTGATGTACGAGCGGCTTGTCTTCCATTTTTTCAGGATAGAGGTCATTGACAATATTCTTCATACAGTTCACAGCAATATAATCCGGTTCAAAGCGGTTGCTGATATATTCAGGATACGTTTCCTGTACAAAGGTTGATCTGTACAAGGAGAAATTTTTTCCCAGGTGATGCTGCAGTCCGACCAGTATGGCATCGTCGGTAAGTATGTCGCCATAACCATCAATGGGCCCTATGTATGTAATGATCCTTTTACGGTCTTTGTAAGACGGGAAATAATATTTCACATACTGGATTCCCTTTTTTATTTCATTCTCATAGGGTGTAAAGTCTTTAAAAACGATCTGCGAACTGTCGTACACATGCCTGTATGCAGTAGTGAAGCCATGTACGTAAACGGCAACACTGTCTGCCGGCCATTTGGGATCTGCATTTAAAATAGTTGCCAGGAAATTTTCGCCAAAAGAGGGGAACCTGGAGATAGCCTGGTCAAGATTGGCGGTGTAATTTGATGAGTCAAGCGTAAACAGGTCTTTTTCAAAACGCATCGTGGTTAGTTCCACTTTTATGTTGGAAACATCAGGTGATTTATCAGCATTGTTGCAGGAGAAAAGCAATACAGCCGCACATAGAAATACAAAACTTATTCTCATTATCTTATTTTAACTTTACAAGTATAAAAAATCATTTCTAAACATAAAGTTAAGCCCGATTGCGGGTTTGGGGCATGAAAATATTTTTAGCACAGCAGAACTATCATATCGGCAACTTCGAAAGCAATACACAAAAAATAATCAGTGCCATTGAAACTGCAAAAGAACAGGGAGGGGAGCTGATCGTTTTTAGTGAGCTGAGTGTTTGCGGCTATGCTCCCCGTGATTTCCTGGAGTTTGAAGATTTTATCAATAAAAGTTATGCAGCCATTGATATAATTAAGCAACATGCCGATACTATTGGCGTATTGATTGGCGCTCCCGATCGTAATCCTGTGCGGGAAGGGAAGGATCTTTTTAACGCAGCATTTTTATTGTACGAAAAAGAGATAAAGGGAATAGCCCATAAAACCTGCCTGCCTAATTATGACGTGTTTGATGAATACCGGTATTTCGAACCGGCATATAGCTGGGATATCATAGAATTCAAAGGGAAAAAACTGGCCGTAACCATTTGCGAAGATATCTGGAACCTGGGCGATAATCCCCTGTATCGCATTTGCCCCATGGATGAACTGATGAAACAGGAGCCGGATGTGATGATCAACCTGTCTGCTTCGCCATTTGATTATACACATGATGAAGACAGGAAGGCAACGATCAAATCGAATGTAACCAAATACAAACTGCCATTGTTCTATTGCAATGCCATCGGCAGCCAGACAGAAATTGTTTTTGACGGTGCTTCCCTGGTTTTTGATGCAGCGGCCAATCTTTGCGGTGAGTTGCCACGTTTTGAAGAAGCCATGCAGTCCTTTATTTTACATGATGACGGAACCATTGATGCTCCTGTTCTTGAACCCGCCAGCCGCATGCCAGATAAGGAGCTGAACCCTGCTACATTGGAAGAGAACCTGAACATTGAAATGGTGCATAATGCGATCGTGCTGGGCATCAGGGATTATTTTACCAAGATGGGGTTTACCAAAGCCATACTGGGCAGCAGCGGAGGAATTGACAGTGCGGTTACCCTGGCACTTGCC
>JBJTMN010000457.1:0-8813 GCA_046070545.1 Ferruginibacter sp. | reverse complement strand
ACTTTCAATCCTTCCCTTGCGGGTAAAGGCATATACGATCAGGTCCTGGTCGCCATCTGCATTGGCCATACCCAAACGTATGGGCAGCATGAATCTGGGGGAATTAAAACTGATCTGTATGGGCCGAAGAAAATTGTTGTTCAGGTTCTGCTTTTCTTTTTCGTTAACCTTTACCACAAAAAATTTCAGGTTGCTTTTAATGTACGGGTCCAGCACTTCTTCAGCATCTGCAGGTATCTTATAACCATTTTCAGTTAGCCAGGTTTTTAATCCGCTGCTTTCTTTGGCACTAAGGATCAGAATATCATATTCTCCTACTAAATATTTTGCTTCAATTTTTACTGTTGATCTTTTAACACCATAAGCAGATGTCACAACAACTTCGTCCATAGCACTCTTAGCTGAGGGCACTTTCATATTTTCTTCTTTGTAACCGCTGCATGGATTCTGATCCCAGTATTCTACCAGTCTTGGTGCACTGTAATCATTCAACCGTTGAAAAATGCCCTGGTCAACCACTTTAATGTCATCTTTACGCAACACAACCGGCACCGGCACTACCATGGCAAAATCTTTACTTTCACCTTTAAAATCGTTGTACATGGTAATAACTGTTTTGTTGCCATCCCTAACCAGTATCACCTGGCTGGTCTTGTTCTTTAATGTGCCATCGGCTTTGCTTACATAAAGCCGCAGAAGGAAAACAGCACGGGACTTATGGCAATAAAAGCCCCGATGATCAAAAGTTTCTTTTTCATGATGTTTTATTTTGAGTGAAGAATTACATACTTGACCTGGAATAAACGATCCGCAGAAAATTATTTTCTTCAGCTGTACAGGCTTTGGAATGAACCCATTCAAATTTGCGGGCTTTAAAAAGCTTGTCCAGCAGGGGAACTAAAGGCTGTGCAAGCACCAGCACAAAAATGGGTGCACCGTTTATGAATTTAAATGCAGATAAATAAAATGATACAGCCGCGATGACCATACACCATACGATCCTGGCAACCCGGTGATTGGGAATGGTTTTAGGATCGGGGATCATAAAGAATGAAAAAAGCAACAGGCTTCCTGTACTAACCGACTGTATAAAATGATCCATGGGCCAGCCCAGGTAAACAATTTGGCGCAGGTACAAAAGGCCGGCAAATGTGCCCAGAAAAGCCAGGGATACATCCAGTTTCTGAACCCTTGTTGTAATGATAAAACCCAGGCTCAAAACCCCAAACAATATAACAGCATTGCTTCCCCACTGGCCGGGACTGATCCACGCATTGCCTGTAACCAGCACGGCTACTACAATACCTAATGCTGAAGGGTTAAAAATATGTTTGCCATTTATACGTATAATATATTTTGAAAGAATAGAGACTGAAGCCGCCAGTACTGCCACACCAAAACTGTTTGTTTTTAATAAAAGACTTAACCCGAAAGAAGAAATGAAGATAGATGGAATACCATTTCTTAAACGATGTAAAAACGGTATTATTTTTTTGCCAATAAAATATTCTGAAACAAACTGTGCTGTAAGGCTTGTAACAAAATAGGTTGCATACAACCAGTACGCTCCATGCCAGTGCAGAAAGAAGATCCCATAACTTAAAAAGATGGCCTGGAAAACGATCTGGAAATACCGTGCGTCTTTGAAAAATTGAATTGAGAACATAACACTTGAATTTGTGTATAGGATGAAATGCCAGAGATGATTACACAATCCAATTGTTAAAAAATAGCAAACGAAATAAAAATAAATATTTATGGAAAATGAATGCAGGCGCATCGCCGTTTGTCACAAAAATGGTTGTCGTACACTTTAATTTCATATTTTGAAAAGAAAAGAAATGAAATGAAATATAGTTTAGCGAGATCGTATGAAATACTAGACAGAACGCCTGCTGTATTGCAGGCCTTGCTTGATAGTTTGCCAGATGACTGGGTAATGCCCAATGAAGGACCTGATACTTTTTCGCCTTATGATGTGGTGGGGCACCTGATACATGGGGAGAAAACAGATTGGGTACCCAGGATCAAAAAGGTCTTGGAGTTTGGCAACATACAAGCCTTTGACAAGTACGACCGCTTTGCACAATACGAATTGAGTAAAGGAAAAACCTTACAGCAACTGCTGGATGAGTTTACTGCCTTGCGGAAAGAAAATATGGTTTGGTTCAAGTCGCTGAACCTGTCAGAAACAGATCTTGATAAAACAGGAATGCATCCTGTTTTGGGAGAAGTAACTTTAAGGAACCTGCTTGCAACCTGGGTGGTACACGACCTTACTCATATTTCGCAGGTAACCAGGGTAATGGCAAAACAATACAAAACCGAAATGGGGCCCTGGCCTCAGTTCTTCAGGATACTTGATTTTTAATTTTATAGCACAGGTATATATTGCTAAGCAAGTTCTTTCAACACATTTTCAATTCGCTGTTTCAAATCATCATAAGCTGTATAACCCCTGGCCACCATTACAAATTTTGTGTCGCCGGTTTGTATAAACACGGTGGGGAAGCCGTTTACCTGAGCTGTTTCATTAAGGCAAATTCGTAGTGGGCCATTTCCTTATACTCATCATCATTCAGCTTACTGTAAAACGCCTCGGGTTGCAGATTGTATTTGTCCAGCAGGTGGCGGTAAGCTTCCTCATCGTCAAGGTCGCGGCCCTCGTAATTTAATGCGTATTGCAGGTCAGTGGCAAATTCCAGTTGCCTTTCGGGATAATATTCTTTTAAAATACAAAGGGCGATGGCTGATTTTTCTGAGTTCATTATCCAATCACTTTTATCGGGATTGTTGATATGCCATAAAAAATCATCGCCGAATTTTATACCACTCAGTTCTTCAACACGCTTATAAGCTGTTTGAATATAGGGGCCGATCTTTTCAATGGGCATTGCCTGTTCGCCCACCATCATGCCACCACTCAGTACTTCAATTTCAAGTATATCTTTATAATCTGCTGCAACCTGTTTAATAACCGGGCTAAAGCCATAGCACCATCCGCAGTAGGCATCGTAACAATAAATAATAGCAGGTTTCACAATAATGAAGGAATTAAGAAATGAAGGAATGAAAAAATTAGTTTTTAATGCGCTTCCAGCCAGTTCTCTCCTACACCCAGTTCTGCATCCGTAGGAACATCGTTAGGCAATGCCAATGCGGTTTGCATACAATTTAAAATGATTGGTTTGATGATCTCCACTTCATCTTTATATGCATCAAATACCAGTTCATCATGCACCTGTAACAGCATTTTACTTTTAAAATTATGCTTGCTGAACTCAGCATGAATCTTTATCATGGCCAGCTTTATCATATCGGCTGCACTGCCCTGTATGGGCGAATTAATGGCATTGCGTTCAGCAAAAGCACGAACGGTAAAATTGGCACTGCCAATATCTTTCAACCAGCGCTTGCGCCCCATCAGTGTTTGCACATAGCCATGCTCCTGTGCAAAATGAATGGTATCATCCATATACTTCTGGATGTTGGGGAATTGCTTTTTGTAATTGTCAATAATATCTTTTGCTTCGGTACGGCTGATGCCGAGGTTTTCGGCCAGGCCAAAAGCGCCCTGCCCGTAAATGATACCAAAGTTCACGCTCTTGGCTTTATAACGCATTTCCTTGGTGACGTCTTTCTCTTCAACATTAAAAACCTTGGCAGCAGTGGCTGTATGAATATCCTTACCTGTGCGGAAAGCCTCACACATATTTACATCTCCGCTGATGGCAGCCACAATGCGTAATTCAATTTGTGAGTAATCGGCAGAAATTAAAACATGATCCTTATCCCTTGGAATAAATGCCTTGCGTATCTCTCTTCCTCTTTCGGTGCGTATAGGAATATTCTGCAGGTTGGGATTATTGCTGCTCAATCTTCCTGTAACAGCAACCGCCTGGGCATATGAAGTATGTACCCTCCCGGTCTTCTTGTTGATCATCAACGGCAAAGCATCTACATAGGTTGATTTTAGTTTGGTGAATTCGCGGAAGACCAGGATATCATCTACAATTTTGTTGTTGGCAGCCAGCTTTAATAAAACATCTTCACTGGTTGCATACTGGCCTGTCTTGGTTTTTTTTGCCTTGGGGTCTATCTGCATTTTATCAAACAGCACTTCGCCCAGTTGCTTGGGTGATGCTAAATTAAAACGAACACCAGCCTGTGCATACACAGATTCCTCTGCGGCCTTTGCTTCTTTTTCCAGTTCTTTGGAATAGTCGTTTAAAAAAGCTTCATCAATGCGTATACCTTCATACTCCATGGAGGTGAGCACTTTCACCAGGGGATTTTCTACTTCGTAAAAGACCTTTTCAACTTCCCTTTCTTTTAATTTAGGAAGCAGCACTGTTTTTAGCTGCAAAGTAATATCAGCATCTTCTGCTGCGTATTCTTTTATTTTTTCCGGATCCACATCTCTCATGGTTCCCTGGCCCTTTCCTTTTTTGCCGATCAGTTCTTCAATATGCACGGGCTCGTATCCTAAGAATTTTTCACTCAGGTAATCCATACCGTTCTTTCCATCGGGTTCTATCACATAATTGGCCAGCATACTGTCGAATGTGTTGCCGGCAATTTCAATACCCTGCCATTTCAATATCAGCATATCGTATTTGATATTGTGGCCCACCCAGGTTTTGGATGCATCCGTGAAAAGCGGTTTAAAGAATTGCAGTCTCCTGGCTGTTTCGGCCTGGTCTGCGGGACAGAACACATAAAATCCTTCACCGGGTTTTACAGAAAAGCTCATGCCCACTACCTCCGCTTCATTGGCATCAATGCCGGTTGTTTCGGTATCAAAACAAATCTCATCAAAGGCAGATAAATATTTAACGAGGTCGTTTATTTCAGCATCGGTTTGCACCAGGGAATAATCGTGTGGGGTGTTGTGGATATTTTTATCGGCAACGCTGCTACCATCCGAACCACCGGCAGGGTTTGCAACTGCATCCGGGGTTTCAGGCTGTTCAATAATATTTCCAAAGAGGTCCATCTGGGCAGTTGCAGCTTTTTTTGGTTTAGCTTCTTCACCGTTACCATTATTCCAGGATTCAGGGCCTCCATCAATCTCATCTCCCAGGATCCTTTTACCCAGGGTCTTAAATTCCAGCTCTTCAAAGATCTCTTTTAAAGCAGGTTTGTTCATTTCCTTTATTAAAAAGTTCTCTTCATGAAATTCAACCGGTACATTTAAAATGATCGTGGCCAGTTTTTTGCTCATAATGGCCAGTTCTTTTCCGGCCCTTATTTTTTCTCCCAGTGCCCCTTTAATTTTATCAGCATTGTCTAAAATATTTTCCAGCGTACCATATTCTTTTAACAGTTTGGCCGCAGTTTTTTCTCCCACACCTTTTATACCGGGTATGTTATCCACCGCATCACCCATCAGGCCCAGCATATCTATCACCTGGTCAACACTGCCGATATCCCATTTTTCACAAACTTCTTTGGGGCCCAGTATTTCAAACTTGCCACCCTGGTAGGGCGGCTTGTAAATTTTTATGTTTTCAGAAACCAGCTGGCCATAATCCTTATCCGGTGTTACCATGTATACTTCGTAACCTTCTTTCTCTGCTTTTTTTGCAAGCGCACCAATCACATCATCGGCTTCATACCCGTCGATAGCAATTACAGGTATGTTGAGACCTTCAATAATTCTTTTGATATCCGGTACTGCCGATAAAATATCTTCGGGTGTTTCCTGTCGGTTGGCCTTGTAATCGGCAAAATCGGTATGCCGTTCTGTGGGTGCATGGGTATCAAAACACACGGCCATATGTGTGGGGTTTTGATTTTTGATCAGCTCAATAATGGTATTGGTAAAACCAAACTGTGCATTGGTATTGCGGCCCTTGCTGGTTATGCGTGGGTTGCGGATGAGGGCATAGTATGCACGGAAAACCAGTGCAAAAGCATCTAACAGGAATAATTTTTTTGGCATGCCATAAAAGTAAAACAATTGTAGTTGCCAATCAACTGCATCTTAAAATCCTGGTAATGGAATATGGTTATTTTGTCGGAAAAAAAATCCCGGGAAAGTTTATAGAGATGCTTTGTTCCTCAGCATGACAGTACGCCTGGTGATGTATTTTTTCAAATCACCTTCAGTCATAAGCTCAAGAGCTGCTCCCTTGCAGGAGCAGCTCTTAAGACCATTTAACTCAATTTGACAAAAACTGACTTTATATCATAAACTGGTTATCTGTAACCAGCCACCAGAAGGATCTTTTTCATTGTGAAAACTAAGGCCCGAGTTACTTATGTTAGAAACTGACCAGTTATCACTAAGCCTGGCCAAAGCGGCATCATTTGTTTTAAGACTGATGGTAAGCTTTTTTGAAATATCATCTTCGGCCCAGCTGCCGGTTATTTTTTCGGTGCCTTTTGTGGCAATTACTTTGCCGGTTGGCTCAAATATGAATGAATAATCCTTTAATGCACTGGTCTCGTCGTTCCGGGATTCTATGAACAGTTTTACCTTCCAGGTACCAGTGGTAATATGGGGGGTTGCAGAAACTCCTTTTGCGTATTTGTTGATTCCGGTGCAGGCGGCAAAATACAGTATCACAGAGCATTTTACAGCTACGAGTAGTGTGGTCTTGTTCATATTAGGGATATTGGTATATCTATAACTGAAAAGACGGTATATTATTGTGTGAAAAAACCCTTAAATCAGAAACGGGTCTCAAAATATACGGGTAACATGGCCCTCCAGGTTGGCCAGTCGTGTTTCCATTCTTCGCCCCATACATCCAGCTCATAGTTGATGCCCTTGCTGTAAAGCAATCCTGCAAAGGCTTTGCTGGCATTGGGGTCTTCGTAGGCGCCGCTGCCGGTTAAAATATGTACGTTGCTGCTTTGGCGTATCTGTTCCAGTATGCCATGATCTTCCAGGTTGCGGATATAATGCATGGGGCTATTGAAATATACCTGCTCATCAAAGTACCCGTCGGTATATTCGGTAAGGTCGTATACGCCGCTCATCGCAATAACACCATTGATCAGGTCAGGTCGTTTTAAGAACAGGTTCATGCTGTGTAAAGCGCCAAATGAAGCGCCACAGGTGATGATGGGGGTTTCCCAGGAAGTACTGTTCTTGATAAAAGGAACCACTTCGTTAAAAACATATTCGTTGAACTGGTTCTGGCGAATGGCCTTATGGGCACCTTCCATTTCTTTATTAAGCCAGCTTTCGTTGTTGATGCTGTTGATCGAAAAAACCTTGATCTTTCCACCATTAATATACGGTGCCAGGGTTTCCATCATCTGAAAACGTTCATACTCCAGGTAGTCGGCTGCTGCGGTAGGTACAAATAAGACGGCGGTGCCATAATCACCGTAAGTAACAACAGGCATTTCTTTCTGCAGAGCGGGGCTAAACCAGGAATTGAGTTCTTTTTTCATGATGGCAAAACTAATTAATAAATTTATAAAATTGTTATAACACACCCTCCTTTATTTCAGTCCACAATTCACGGTAACATTTTGCTGCATAACTGCTGTTGGCAAACTCCATAATCGGGGCTTTGTGTATTCCCATTTTTTCCACATCGCTTAAGTAGGGTATATAATTCTGAAAGAAACGTTTGTCTTTATACAGTTCTTCCATGATCTCGTTGTGCAGGTTCTTGCGCAGGTCGGTCATGGTAAAAAAGCACATCATCTTTTTAATGTCCAGGTCTTTTTCCTTAAAATAATCCTTTACCATATTGTAGGTGCGGATAGATAAGGTGGTGGGTATAACCGGCATCAGCACTATGTCTGCAGCATTAAAGATATTTTCACTAAGGGCACTAAAGCCGGGCGGACAGTCGATAAAAACAAAATCATATTCCTTATCCAGCTGTTTCAAAATACCTTTCAACCGGTTCTTGTTTCCACGCATTTCATCCAGCATGATATCAAAACTTTTGCTGCTGTTATCGGCCGGTATCACATCCAGTAATTCAAAATCGGTACTCAGTATGGCGCTTTCCAGGTCGGCATCTTTGGTAACCAGTTTTTTAATACCGGGATGTACTTTTGGTTTTGCTTTGTAGTAAAAAGAAGAGGAGCCCTGGGGATCAATATCCCATAAAAGGGTTTTAAAACCATCGGCCGCAGCCAGGTAGGCCAGGTTTACACAACTGGCAGTTTTGCCAACACCGCCTTTCAGGTTGTAGAGCGCAATCGTAGTCATATAGCGTGATTTTATTGATAAGGGAGGGTTAAGTTAGTGAATTATTTTAAAGAATTATGTACCTTTTGCAAAAACAGTTCATGAAAGTTCCACCCGAATACAACCGGCTGATGCCCTATCTGATAGTGCCAGAAGCCAATGCTTTTATAGCTTTTATGAAGGATGTGTTTGGCGCCGAAGAGCAGCGGATAGTACCCCGCAGTGAGGGTGTTATTATGCATGGAGAGCTACGCATTGGTGATTCGGTGATCATGTTTGCAGATGTAACAGCTGAGTTTTTAGCCAAACCTGCCGGAATGTTCATTTATGTGGCTGATGTAAATGACACTTATCAAAAAGCCCTGGCCGCAGGCGCTGCCTCTTTAATGGAACCTATGCAACAGCCTTATGGATTTACCTGCGGCTTTAAAGATCCGTTCGGTAATGACTGGTGGGCAACGGAAGGGGTATAATAACCCCCTGGCTTAATTGCCCTTAAATCACTGAAATCGTTCAGCGTACAGGTGCATTTTTAAGCTGAAAATAAAAATGTAACTTTTTCAGCGTTTATAAAAAATAAAATAAAAAAATAGTTACAAAAAAGTCAGAATGCCGGTAGCGCAAAAATGGCCTGTCTTTTAGTCAATTTGCT
>JBJTMN010000456.1:0-4188 GCA_046070545.1 Ferruginibacter sp. | reverse complement strand
ATCGTGCTTTTCAGTTCCATTATAGGTATATTTTATATTAAGCAAAATTTCAGGCGGCAGCTTATACAGGCACGTAAAACCTGGAACCTTACATTCCTGTACTTGCCGGTGGCGGTTTTTGTGCCATTTGTAAATGCAACCCATTCCTTTGAGTACTGGATACTCTGTGCAGTGCCGGTCTCGGCTTTTGTGGCAGCCACATTCTTGTATCCGGCTAAAAAATGGTTCCCGACAGTCTTACACTGGTTAATGGTAGCTTTTGTTATCGTCATCAACTACTTCCTCTGAAAATTATAGTTACAATTGTTACCTTTGCCACGCCTTTTGTTACCGAAATTTGTATTTATCGGTAACATCGCAAAATTGAACAACCCAACATCAACTTTTTAAACAACCTGGTACATGAAATTTGGCGTAGTAGTTTTTCCCGGCAGCAATTGCGACAGAGATATGATCGAAGCCCTGCAGCAGGATCTGCAACAGGAAGTAATCCAGCTTTGGCATAAGGATAAAGACCTGGCCATGTTCAGTACCGATGATTGCATTGTGTTGCCGGGTGGTTTCAGTTATGGCGATTACCTGCGTTGTGGTGCTATTGCCCGTTTTAGTCCTATGATGCAAAGCGTAATAGAATTTGCCCATAAAGGCGGAAAAGTACTGGGTGTTTGCAACGGCTTTCAGATATTATGTGAAAGCGGCCTGCTGCCGGGTGCCTTATTAAGGAACAGTCAGCAACAATTTGTTTGCAGTAATGTTTATATTAAAGAAGCAGCATCGGAAGGTGGCGCAGCGCTTAAGATACCGGTAGCACATGGCGAAGGAAGATTTTTTGCCAATGAATCAACCATGGAAACCCTGGAGATGCACCGCCAGGTCATTTATCGTTATTGTGATGAAAATGGAAATATCAATGCAGCAGCCAATCCAAACGGAACCATGCATAATATTGCTGGTATCTGCAATAAAGAAAGAAATGTTTTTGGTATGATGCCACATCCGGAAAGAGCTGTAAGCACAGCCCTGGGTAATTGTGATGGTAAACAGGTTTTCAACCATCTCTTTGGAATAAATTAACAATTGACGGGGTTAAACAGTCGTTAAGCCGACAACCGACCGTTCAATTATCCCGTAAATTTGTACATGAAAAATTTATACATGAAGAAGATTTCGATAGCTCTTATTTTAGTGTTGTTTGCAGGCTTTGCACATGCACAGATCAATAATCCCGTTCTATGGTCCTACAGTGCAAAAAAAATTGCCGATAAAACCTACGAAGTACATCTCACCGCCACCATTACCGGAAACTGGCATCTATATGCACAGGGAACAGGCGACGGGCCGGTAACTGAAATAAAATTTACCCCAAACCCGCTGCTTACTTTTGATGGTAAAGCAAAGGAAGTGGGTAAAATGGAAAAATCGTTTGACAAGAACTTTAATGCCGTGTTGAAATATTATGAAAAAACGGTCGACTTTGTACAAAAAGTAAAACTGAGATCTGCTGTTGCCACCGTGGTGAAAGGAAGTGTGAATTACATGGTATGTAACGACAAACAATGTTTGCCTCCAAAAGATGTACCCTTTAGTATCAATGTGGGCGGAAAATAAGATCAATCAAAATAACTTCCCGGTACCTGCTGCCGGGATTTTTTTAAAATAATTTATGCATACCAGAAAGACAGGCTTATTTTTTTCTGTTTTCTTATTACTCTTCCAGTTTGCCGGTTTTTCCCAGGATTCATCCATTGTGCAATGGAAGGGTTACGGAAAAAAGACAGCAGAGGGGCAATATGAAATTCAGCTTACCGGCAGCATAAAGCCCGGCTGGCATCTTTACGCCAAAGGCAATGCTGGCCTGCAGATAGACGGCTTACAGATCAGTTTTTCAGATTCAGCCATTCAAAAAAACGGGGAACAATCAGTTTCCGGTAATTTTAAAACCATTAACGATAAGATCTTTGGGGCATCTACAGAAATAACTGAAACTAATATTTCTGTAGTGCAAAAGATCAGCCTGGCTGGTGCTGTGCCTGCTAAATTAAAAACATTGCTGCTTTACAATACAGCCAGTAACGGATCATTTATACCCGAAGAAAAAAAGATTGAGATCAATATGGAAGGCGGGGTAGATGTATCGGCCTCAAACCGGGTATTGATACCAACGATCGATCTGAAAAATCCGGTGAATAACTGTGGCGGCACCGGAATTACCGAAGCTGAATCAGGTGCGGGGGGATCTGGCTTACTCACAATTTTTATCCTGGGTTTTTTAGGAGGACTGGTAGCACTCATCACCCCTTGTGTATTTCCTATGATCCCCTTAACGGTCTCTTTTTTCACCAAAAAGGCCATCACCAAAAAGCAGGGGATCGTAAATGCATCGCTCTATGGCTTCTTTATCTTTCTTATTTATATTTTATTAAGTGTTCCGTTCTATTTTTTGGATAGCGCCAGTCCGGAGATATTGAATTCAGTTTCCACCAATCCCTGGCTCAATGTGATATTCTTTGTGGTATTCATCGTTTTTGCCTTATCATTTTTCGGGTTGTTCGAGATAACGCTGCCCAGCAGTTTTTCGGGTAAGGCCGATGCCAAGGCAGGAACCGGGAATGTACTGGGGATATTTTTTATGGCGTTAACCCTTGCTATCGTATCATTTTCCTGTACCGGTCCTATTTTGGGTTCTTTACTGGTAGGTTCATTAACAGGGGGCGCTATACAACTTACAGTGGGTATGGGTGGGTTTGGACTTGCCCTGGCCCTGCCATTTGCCCTGTTTGCACTTTTCCCTAACTGGTTAAATTCTTTACCCAAATCAGGCGGCTGGCTTAATTCGGTAAAAGTAGTGCTGGGTTTTATTGAAGTGGCGCTGGCTATCAAGTTCCTCTCCAACGCCGACCTGGTTAAGCACTGGGGGCTTTTAAAACGTGAAGTATTTATTGGGGTATGGGTAATCACTGGTATGGGTTTAACACTTTACCTGCTGGGAAAAATAAAATTTCCACACGACAGCCCCATAAAAAAATTACATAAGGCCAGGATAGCATTGGCTGTTTTATTTGGAGCATTTACCATGTATTTAATACCGGGCTTAACCAATACAACATACGCCAATCTGAGTTTGATCAGTGGTTTTCCACCACCACTATGTTATAGCGTATATCAAAACCCGGTTAACTGCAAAAATTTTGAGCCGCTGAAAGATTTTGAACTGGCTTTACAAAAGGCCAAAGCTGAAAACAAACCCATATTGATCGATTTTACAGGGTATGCCTGTGTAAATTGCCGGCGTATGGAGGAAAATGTGTGGACAGATCCGGAAGTAAAAGCCATCATGAGTGAAAAATATATTTTGGTTTCGCTGTACGTGGATGACAAGCAAAAGTTACCCGCTGCAAAGCAGTTTACCTACAAAACAAAAGAAGGCGCAGAAAAAGAGATCATAACAACAGGCGACAAATGGTCAACTTTTGAGACCGAGAATTTTAAGAACAATGCCCAGCCGTTATATGCCATTTTAAACAGCGACGGGATCTTATTAAACAACCCGGTTGGATACACACCCAATATCAAAAAATATAAGGATTGGTTACTATGTGGCCTTGATGCACTCAGTAAAACAAAGAAATAAGCACAATAAAAAACCTCCACATAAATGGAGGTTTTTAGTTTGAATCGGGGGATTACAGATTTTCCGGCTCCGGGGAGCGGTTGAATATGATTATAGTGCAATTTGTTTTTCGGTCATCATTTTTCGCAGGTTGATCAAACCATAGCGCATACGGCCCAGGGCTGTGTTGATGCTGCAACTGGTGAGGTCGGCAATTTCCTTAAAGCTCAGGTCGGCATAGTGGCGCAGGATGATCACTTCACGCTGGTCTTCAGGCAGCAGGTCTACCATCTTCCTTACCTTATCCTGGCTCTGGCCACTCATCATTTTATGATCGGCGCCCGGCTCCGAGAAGTTCAGCACCTCAAAAATATCACGGTCGTCGCTGGTTTTAATGGTTGGGGTACGCTTAACCTTCCTGAAATGGTCTACACACATATTATGAGCAATACGCATAGCCCATGGTAAAAATTTACCCTCATCGGTATAACGGCCACCTTTTAAAGTGTCAATGATACGGATGAACACATCCTGGAAGATGTCTTCTGTAAGGTACCTGCTTGTAAAGGACAGGTACC
>JBJTMN010000455.1:0-3246 GCA_046070545.1 Ferruginibacter sp. | reverse complement strand
GGCCATTTTTTAAATCCGGTTTTATGAAGCAGGTTAAAAAGTTTTTTAAGGTTTTTTTTATTGTGTTGCTGGTCTTGACAGGGTTGTTACTTGCCACGCCTTATATTTTTAAAGGGAAGATCATTTCGCTGGTAAAAAAAGAAGTCAATAAAAAACTAAACGCCAAAGTTGATTTTAAAGATGTAGATATCTCATTCTTCCGGCATTTCCCCAAAGTGAGTATTGGACTGGACGGCCTGCAGGTTATCGGTACTGATTATTTTTCAACTGATACATTATTATCAGCCAAAAGGCTGGATGCTACGGTGAATATCATGAGTTTTATCCGGGGCAGCAATATGGATATTTACAATGTTTACCTGGTATCGCCCCGCATCAATGCCATTATAAATAAAGATGGTTTGGCTAACTGGGATATTGTGAAAAAAACTGCTGACCCCAACTATGCAGATAAAGCCGGCAAACCTTTTAATCTTAAACTGGATTATTATTCTATTGAGAATGGCTACATAAATTACATGGATGCACAAAGCAATATGAGCTTTGTTGCTGAAAACCTGAACCACTCCGGAACCGGTGATTTTACATCAGAGCAGTTTACATTGCGAACAAAGAGCGTTTCCGATGCAGTTTTGTTTAACTACGGAGCCATTCCTTATTTGTCCAACGTAAAGTCAACCATTAACACGGATATAAAGATCGACAACAAGAACAATACTTACAGCTTTGATGGGCTTGATGTTTTACTGAATGATCTGAAACTGACCGGTAAGGGGGTTATTAATAAACTGGCAAACGGTTACGGGATGGATATCAGTTTCAAATCTCCTTCTACCGAGTTTAAAAATATTTTATCGCTGATAACACCTGTCTATCAAAAAGAATTTAGTAAGGTTACTGCAACCGGCTCTGCTTTGTTTGAAGGGTTTGTAAAAGGTGTTTACAGCGATTCAACCATGCCGGGTTATCACCTGGCTGCTGAAGTTAAAGATGGGTCATTCAAGTATACCGATCTGCCCAAAGGAGTTCAGCAGATCAATTTTAAAACTGTTGTTGATAATCCCGATGGAAAAACAGACAATACCGTGGTGGATATCACTAATGGGCATCTTGCAATAGATAACGAGCCTTTCGATTTCAGGCTGCTGGTTAAAAAGCCTGTCAGTAATATGTTTGTGGATGCTGCTGCAAAAGGTAAACTCGATCTGAGCCAGGTTTCCAATTATGTAAAACTGGAGAAGGGTACCAGCATTGCGGGGTTAATGAATGCGGATGTAAATATTAAAGGCAATGTAAAAGATATAGAAAATCAGCAGTACAATAATTTTTATGCAGGGGGCACAATTGATGTAAATAATTTCAATTACAGATCGGTTGAATATCCAACTGGTGTAAAGCTGAATACGGCGCACACTGTTTTTACACCCACTAAAATTGATGTGTCTGACCTGAGTGGCCAATACATGAATTCAAATTTCAATGGCGGCGGACAGATCAATAACCTGCTGAGTTATTTGCTGAGTGGCAAACCATTGAGCGCCAGCCTTACCCTAAATGCCGATAAGGTAAACCTGAATGACTGGATTGGCGTATCGGCCGATACAACAACGGTAAAAGGTACGGCCACAAAGCCTTTTGTTGTTCCCGCCAACCTGGATATTGTTTTGAATACAAAGGTTGGCAACCTGAAATATGATCAAGTGGATATACAGAATTTATCCGGCGCTTTACAGGTAAAGGATGAAGCAGTAAAACTGACCAATGTAAATGGAAACGCGATGGATGGTACCATAAAGATCAATGGCTCTTACAGTACAAAGGAAAATAAAGAAAAGCCGGCTATAGCCATGAGTTATGATGTGGCGCAGGTGGATATTCAAAAAACATTTTACGCTTTTAATACCGCTCAGAAATTAATGCCCATTGGTAAGTTTTTATCCGGTAAGTTAACTTCTGTTTTATCTGCAACCGGTAAACTGGGCGATAATATGGATATTGATATGAGTACCATTTCAGGCAATGGAAATTTATTTTTGATCGAGGGTTTTCTCAGCAAATTTGCACCGCTGGATAAGATTGCCTCTGTGCTGAATGTAAAAGAACTTCAGTCCGTATCCATGAAGGATGTAAAAACCTTTTTTGAATTTTCAAATGGCAAGTTGCTGATAAAACCATTTACGGTAAAAGTTAAGAATATTGAAATGGAGATCGGGGGCCTGCAGGGGATCGGGTTTGATGAAGGGATCAATTATGCCATCAATATTAAATTGCCAAGGAAATTAATGGGCACACAGGGTAATCAATTTGTAGATAACCTGGCCAGTGCAGCTAATGCCAAAGGAATTCCGTTAAAGTTAGGAGAAACCGTGAACCTGAAAATGGCTATGGGAGGCACTATTAAAAGTCCAACACTTAAAGTTGACCTGAAGCAGAGTGGCGAAAAACTGGCCGACCAGATGCAGCAACAGGTAAAGGATTTTGTGCAGGCAAAAGTTGACAGTGCCAAAAAAGCAGCTACAGATACATTGAACTCACTTAAAAAGCAACTGGGAAATGCAGCCCTGGAAGAGTTAAAAAAACGGATGCAGAATAAAAATGATACAATTACGATTAAAGATTCTACACCTGTCAAGAACAGTGGTGAAAAGACCAAAGAGTCTGTGAAAGGATTATTTGATAATCTTTTAAAGAAGAAACCAAAAGATACAGCAACCAAACAATAGTTTTAGAACCTGTTGAGTTTAAAGGCTTCCATATTTACTGAAGTTGATCTCGATTGTATCATTTCACAAACCAGTTTCCCGGTACCGGTCCCTTCTGAAATGCCCAGCATGGCGTGGCCGCCGGCAATGATCACGTTTTTGTAATTGGTGGTCCTGTCAATGTAAGGTAATCCATCCGGGGTTACGGGCCTAAGCCCGTTCCATATCTTATCAGCCGGTGGAAAATCAATTTTTAACCCGGGGTAGAAATCTGTGGCAGAATCGTAAATACCCTGCATGCGGTTAATTAAAACCTTGTTGTTGATGCCGCTTAATTCCATGGTGCCACCAATACGAAGCTGATGCCCCCAGGGGGTTATAGCACATCTGCCATCAACTAAAATGGCTGGGTATTTAATATTTTTTTCAACATGCTGATAGGATATGGAACGGGCTTAGGCCCGTAACCCCGGATGGATTACCTTACATTGACAGGACCACCAATTACAAAAACGTGATCATTGCCGGCGGCCACGCCATGCTG
>JBJTMN010000454.1:0-2435 GCA_046070545.1 Ferruginibacter sp. | reverse complement strand
GGATCTTTTTTTGGCAGGGCTTTCAATGCAGCCAGGCCGGTACTGAAATTCTTAATGGGGCTTTTAATGGCTTTTACCGGGTCATCTTTCAGTTCTATTAATTGCTGAACGGTTTTTAATGTTTCTCTGAAAATAAATTCGCTTCTTTCCAGCGTTCCAAAAATATTAGATGCAGCCCTGAACTTGCTGCCTTTTACTTTTTCAAACAGTAAGGCCGGGCCGCCAGCTTCATGCACACGTAAATGAATGGCTGCCATTTCCAGGTAAGGATCCACTTCTTCCCGGATACGGATCAGTTGTCCGTTCCTTTCAAGTTCCAGTAAACATTCCTCTAAAGATTTGTAAGCCATGCATAGTTATTTCAGCACAAATGTAAAACACAAATGAGGGAGTATTGTTGTAAGAAATAAAATGAGGTCGTTTATTTCTTCAGATACATTACTTCTTTTACCAGTTTAACCGTTCTGGGTACATCTGGTAAATAAGCTGCAACCAGGTTAGGTGCATAGTGCATGGGGGCATCTGCAGAAGTTATTCTGCGAATGGGTGCATCCAGGTAATCGAATCCTTCTTTCTGTATACGGTATGTAATTTCGGAAGATACAGAGGCAAATGGCCATTGCTCTTCTACAATAACAAGCCTGTTTGTTTTTTTAACGCTTTCCAAAATGGTAAACCAGTCAAGCGGGCGTATGGTAGCCAGGTCAATTACCTCGGCCTCAATACCTTCTTTTGCTAATTCCTCTGCTGCAGCCAGAGCGATCTTCATCATTTTATTAAAAGATACAATGGTAACATCTTTACCCGGACGCTTAATGAATGCTTTACCGATCGGTAACAGGTATTCTTCTTCTGGTACTTCACCTTTATCGCCATACATGACTTCACTTTCCATGAACATGACCGGATCGTCATCACGAATGGCACTTTTCAATAACCCTTTGGCGTCGTAAGGGTTAGAAACTGAGATCACTTTTAATCCCGGTATGTTTGCATACATAGACTCAAAAGCTGTTGAATGCTGTGCACCCAGCTGGCCGGCACTTCCGTTGGCTCCCCGAAAAACGATGGGGCAGCCTACCTGTCCGCCACTCATTGCCAGCATTTTAGAAGCAGTATTTAATATTTGATCTAAAGGCAGAACTGCGAAGTTCCATGTCATAAATTCAACAATCGGGCGTAGTCCATTTTGTGCAGCACCAACGGCTATAGCACTGAAACCAAGCTCGGCAATGGGAGTATCAATTACCCTTTTCTCACCAAATTCCTCCAGCATTCCTTGGCTCACTTTGTAAGCTCCGTTGTATTCGGCAACTTCTTCTCCCATCAGGAAAACACGCTCATCTCTGCGCATTTCTTCCTGCATGGCTTCTCTAAGGGCTTCTCTAAAGGCAATTTGTCGCATCTGTCTGATTTATTTGTGGTTGCAAATTTATCTTATCAGGGGCAGATGAACAAATTGATATTTACAAAGCCGGGAATAAATAAAAAGTGCCGGCTCTTCTGAATTGAGCCGGCACTTTCCTGTATAAAAATTATATATTCTCAATCACCATGGCACTGGCTCCGCCGCCACCGTTACAAATACCGGCAGCTCCATATTTTGCATTGTTCTGTTTTAAAACATGCAGTAAAGTAACGATGATCCTGGCACCACTGCAACCCAGGGGATGACCAAGAGACACAGCACCACCATTCACATTCACTTTCGCAGGGTCCAGTTTCATGCGCCTGCTGTTTTCAATACCCACAACAGCAAAAGCTTCGTTCAGTTCCCAGTAATCAATATCATCCATTGTTAAACCTGCTTTTGCAACAGCTTTGGGCACTGCAATGGCAGGTGTGGTGGTAAACCATTCGGGCGCCTGTTCTGCATCTGCATAACTAACTATTTTGCCTATTGGTTTTAAACCCAGTTCATCCGCTTTCTCTTTGCTCATTAAAACCAGTGCAGCAGCGCCGTCGTTCATGGTAGAGGCATTGGCTGCAGTAACAGTTCCGTCTTTCTGAAAAGCTCCTTTCAGGGTGGCTATCTTATCAAATTTAACATTAAATGGCTCTTCGTCTTTAGCAAAAACAACAGGGGTTCCGCTTCGTTGAGGTATTTCAACCGGTATGATTTCATCTGCAAATTTTCCTGCTTCTACAGCAGCCTGGCTGCGCTTATAACTTTCTATGGCAAATGCATCCTGCTCTTCACGGGTTACACCGCATGTTGATGCACACATTTCTGCTGCATTACCCATGGCTTTGCCATCATACACATCGGTAAGTCCGTCTTTTGCCAATCCATCTATTAATTGTGTATTACCATATTTATTTCCCCAACGCATGCTGTCAACATAAAAAGGCACATTGCTCATACTTTCCATTCCGCCGGCAACAACAATATCTGCATCACCCAGTAATATACTCTGTGCTGCCTGTGCAATGGC
>JBJTMN010000453.1:0-3310 GCA_046070545.1 Ferruginibacter sp. | reverse complement strand
CCGTTTTCCTGGTTTTCGGTATGATAATTTTCCGGCTTGCCATCCCGGAGTACTTCTACCAGTTTAAAAGTTGTGTTCTGAAAAAGTTTGTACTTATTGATGTAGTAAAGCGGAAAGGCTCTTACGATCCCTCTTTTTATTTCGTTGTTCGCAGTTTCATCATCAGCTGCTTCTGCATCCTCACCATAAGCAGTATTTCTTTCTCCGTTGCCGTTGTATATGCTGATATTTTCCTGCACCAGCAGTTTGCCATCGTCACCAACCCTTACGATGCTGTTGAAGCTGGTAATGCGGTCATTGTCGTTCAATGAAAGATACTTTGACAAAGTTTTGCTGGCTGAAAAAGTATTCCTGATCTGCTCCCGGAAAGTCTCTGCATATAAACTCCTGGTATCGGTAAACTGTGGTAAATTCTTATCGGTAATTATTTTTATTTTTTGCCTGGCTTCCAGTTCTTTAAAGGCCTGGGTTATTTTTTGCTGGCTTGTTGCCTGCAACATGCTTTTAATTGCGGGATAAGTTTTTTCAACAAGTTCTTCCGGAATACTATGCTCTTTTAAAAACCTCATTGCCTCCTCATAATACAAGGAATCAACCTCTGCATCGGTTAAATAAATCTCACTGGTTCTTGTAAAATAAGTAGCGGGAGCCTTTGTCTTTTGTGCTTCGGCAAAAAAGACAGAAAGAATAAATAAGGCTATGAGACTGATCTTTTGCATCGTTTCTATGCCATCTGTAAACCTGTTGCTGTTAGACGATTTATTAAAATTTTACTTTGGGGGCTACTTTGGCCTCTGCATCTTCTGCAAAGAAAACAGCGGGCTTAAAACCAAAACTACCGGCTATAATATTCTTAGGGAACACGGCAAGGCTCTGGTTGTATTCCCTTACTGTGCCATTATAGTAGCGGCGGGCATCGTTGATCTTTTCTTCGATCTGTGCCAGTTGTGCCATCAGTTGCTGAAACTGGGTATCAGCCTTCAGGTCGGGATAATTTTCTGCTACCGAAAGCAAATTCATGAGTGCCTGCTTCAAACCGCCGGCAGCGGCATTCTGCTCTTCTACTGTGGTGGCACCGGCACTTTGGTTACGCCATTTCGTTACTTCAATAAGCGTTTGGTTCTCGTGGCCTGCATAACCTTTCACGGTTTCTACCAGGTTTGGTATCAGGTCGTTCCTTTGCTGCAGACAGGTGCCTACACCACTTGCTCCTTCCTGTGTAAGGATCCGTTCCCTGGCCAGCTCATTATAAATTTTAATGAACGCAGCAATAAGTATAAATATTCCAATACCGAAAGCAATGAGCAGAATAGCAGAAATAGACATGATTGAAGTTTTGGTTACAGAAAACAATTTTGCTGTGTGAAAATATATTTTCTTTTCCAGAAACCAGCTATTAAAAATTTATCCTGGCCGATAAATTGATCACCCTGCCATCAATGGGCGACCATACCTGTTTAAATGAAGGATTGCTCAAAGAACCATATACAATGCTTTCTTTCCTCGTTTGCCGGTAATCAAAAAGATTTTCGCAGTTTAAGACAAGCGATAGCTTTTTTATATCATAACGTACCATGGGAGCAACAATAAAATATCCGGTTGTTTTACTTCCGTTATCCAGGTATTGCCTGCCGGTATACGACACTTCAACACAGGCCCGGAACCTGGAGCTGAATTCATTGGATATGATCGTTGCAAATTTACTTTTCGCACTCAGCGGTACGTTGGGCTGAGTAGTATTGTAAAGCTGTTTTGCAATGGTATAGGTATACCCGAGGTAAATTTCCAGGTCATCCTGTTTAAGGGCAATATAGGTTTCAAAACCTTTTGTATTTAATGGTTTAGATGCATTTATAAAGCTGTAATTTGCGCTGTTGTTTTCTGCTATTACAGGGCGGTTGATCTGTGTAACATAAAACATCTGGTTAATAGTAACATGCCATTCATCAAAGGTTTGTTTGTAATTAACATCCCAGTTGGCACCAAAGGATTTCTCTGTAAGAATTCCTGCGGCCAGGTTGTGGCCGGCTAATTCCCGTTCATCTATATCATTATTAAAAACAGTTGGCGCTTTATAACCAAAGCCGCCACCCAGCCTGGATGTGAATCTTGCATTGAACTTATACAGCAGCGACAAACGTGGTAGCAATACCGGATCATAACCATCATTATAATCAAAGCGCAGGCCGGTTTGCGCAGTCAGCTTCTTTGTTATCTTCCAGTCATCCTGTACAAATATGCCCAGGGTATGGTTACTATAAGGACGAATCATCGATGAATCCGGTGATCTTTTATCAAATGATTCGCCGGACATATTAATACCCGAAACCAGGGTATGTGCATTCCATTTTTTTAAAAAAGAAAGTTCGGTAAAATAGGTTTGCTGATTTGCTTTCATGCCAAACACATTCGTATTAATATCTCTGCCAAAAAAACTCAGCAGCCCTTTAAAATTCAATTCGGTTGTTTGATTGAGCTTGTTTTGCCAGGTAGCGGCAACAACGTTACGTAAGGACCGGTTTTGAATAAAGAACCGGTGAACACTGTCTTTTGTTGCATGTAAAACCTGCATATCGCCGCCAGTACGGTCTTCATAGGTGCCATCATATTCCAGTGTAAATGTGTTCTTTTCGTTGGGATAAAAAAATATT
This sequence comes from Ferruginibacter sp., assembly GCA_046070545.1. Taxonomy (GTDB): domain Bacteria; phylum Bacteroidota; class Bacteroidia; order Chitinophagales; family Chitinophagaceae; genus Ferruginibacter. Next base: position 659 of record JBJTMN010000453.1, on the reverse strand, counting down.
TTAGGATGAAAGAAAAATGTTTTCAGGTCGGGTACCTCACTGAAACCATCTTTATTTACATCCACCGCCTTTTGTAATGTAGTACCCGCAAAAAAAGTATAGCCTGTTTTTTTATTTCTTCCGCTGTGAAAAGTATTCAGGTTAAACTCATTCAATGTGCTGAAGTTAACCAATAAGCTATGCTCCGGAGCGTTCAGGCGGGGGGTTTTGGAGATCAGGTTTATCATACCCGCAATGGCACCGCCACCATACAATGTAGAGCTGGCTCCTTTAATGATCTCTACCTGTTTTAAATTCAACGGTGGAATCTGCAATACACTAAAACTGCCGCTGTAGCCGCCAAATAAAGGCAAACCATCCCGTAGTATCTGTGTGTATTTGCCAGGCAGGCCTTGCACCCGCAGGTCTACACTACCACTGGTTACAGATGCTCTTTGGCTTTGTATACCTGCAAAGTCACCCAGAAGAGCGGCAACATTTCCTGGCATGGTACTGGCTTCCTCATCCATTTCTTCACTTCCTATTACTTCCACTTTTGTTGGCAGGTCTTCAATCCGGCTGTTGGTTCTGGATGAATTGATGACCACTTCTTCTTCCTTATCATCCTTCTTTTTTAAATAAATTACTGCAATTGCACCTGTTTGTGGTATTCTAAAATC
>JBJTMN010000452.1:0-2189 GCA_046070545.1 Ferruginibacter sp. | reverse complement strand
TCTACAGCCATGTATTCAGCGGCCGTGCTGCCTATATTCATTTTGGTGCTATGATCGGCAGCCTTATGGTGGCCAATGTTTTCTTTGTGATCATCCCTGCACAAAAAGCCATGGTAAAAGCAGCCCGTGAAGGCGTGCCTGTAAATCCGCAGCTGGGCAAAAATGCACTGGCCCGTTCTTTACACAATAACTATTTTACATTGCCGGTTTTGTTTGTGATGATCAGCAATCATTTCCCATCAACATTCGGGTATGAAAATCCCTGGCTGATCCTCCTCATCATTACTGTTGGAACTGCCGGGGTAAAACATTATCTTAACCTCCGTGAAAAAGGACAACTGGCGGTTTGGGTTCTGCCGGTTTCTGTTGTGATATTGCTTGCTGGGGCATTTATATCAGCACCACCCAAAGATCCCGGAGCCTGTAATACAAAAATTGAGTTCAGCGAGGTAAATACCATCATACAGAACAGGTGTACACCTTGTCACTCATCCAAACCAACAGATGATGTGTATAAAGCGCCTCCCAACGGCGTGATGTATGATACACCGGAAGATATTGTGAAGAAAAAAGATCTCATTATGCAAAGGGTGGTTGTAACCAAAACAATGCCGCAGAATAATAAAACGAATATCACACAAAAAGAAAGAGATATTATACGTTGCTGGATAGAACAGGGAGCTTCGATAAAGTAAATCAGGCAGTATTAAAAAACTTAGTATGACAATAAAAGAATTCAATAAATTAAATAAAGACCTTAAGACAAAGGCACTATTGTCCTGCTGCTGGTCTGCCAGGTGGACAGAGCTGATGCTTAAAAAATTCCCTGTTGCTTCAGAAGCAGGCCTGGTTGATGCAGCCACCGAAGCCTGGTATGATCAGTGCGGTCCTACCGACTGGCTGGAAGCTTTTTCGCATCACCCTAAGATAGGCGACATAAAGAGCCTTACCCAGAAATTTGCCGGTAAAGAACAGGCAGCTGTAGCCGCGGCATCCAAAAAAACAATTACAGCACTTGCCAAAGCCAATAAAGAGTATGAAGCAAAATTTGGATTCATTTTTATTGTTTGTGCCACCGGTAAAAGTGCAGCAGAAATGTTACAGCTGCTGGAAGACAGGCTGGGCAATACCATTGGAGAAGAACTGCACATTGCCATGGGTGAGCAGATGAAGATCAGTATCCTGCGCCTTCAAAAATTAATTACAGCCGGTAACTGGGGTTCTTTAAAACCGGGACAGCTAACCACACATGTGCTGGATACCTCTGTAGGAAAACCAGGCAAAGGCATCAGTATATATTTACAAATACCGGTAAATGGTGCCTGGCAAACCATAGCGCAGGGTATTACCAATGCAGATGGAAGGATTGCTGATCTGTTACCTGCTCAAAAAAAACTGCCCAAAGGAAATTACAAACTGGTCTTTGATACCGGCAGTTATTTTGCAGCACAAAAAATAAAAGGCTTTTATCCCGAAGTAGAGATACAGTTCATAGTCTTTGATGAAACCCATTATCATGTGCCACTGCTTATCAATCCGTTTGGATATTCAACATACAGGGGAAGTTAAAACTCTGCCCGCTTCCTGAAGTGGGAACCTGGAGTAACAGGATCGAACAACTTTTAGAAAATGTAACAAGAAAAGAAAATGAGTACATCTATTCCAACAAACAAAAAAGAAGAATTATTCAATAGTTTAAAAAATGCCAATACAGCATTTCAGCAGATCTATCCCGGCGACAGGAGCGAACGCCAGCCGGTTCATACTTTGTACGGAGGTGCCAACCTGTTTAAACACGATGCTGCCAGGTCGCTTGCTGCCAGGGCTCTGGAAATATTTGAAACCTATGCCCCCGATCATAAAGTATTTGGAAATGTATTTGGCATGGATAATGAATCGGGCTTCAGCAGTAAAGTATACAATAAGGTTATTAATAAATTAAAGACAGAAGCCATTGAGGATTTCAGGATCGATTTTGAAGATGGCTATGGCAACCGCAGCAACGAAGAAGAAGATGCAACGGCTATAGAAGCAGCAACCGAAGTGGCTAAAGGAATGGAAGAAGGAACTTTGCCTCCCTTTATTGGCATCCGCATAAAACCATTTACAGAAGAAATGAAAGAGCGTGGCTTGCGGACATTGGAACTTTTTATAACCACACTTACCAAAAAAACCGGCGGTGCCTTGCC
>JBJTMN010000451.1:0-3309 GCA_046070545.1 Ferruginibacter sp. | reverse complement strand
CTTTAATATTCATTATCCTGGCCCACTGTCCGTCGTTCAGGATAAGCAAAGACCCCTCAGTAAGTACGCCGTCAACGTCAAATACAAAGGTTTTAACAGACTTGAATTTTTCGAGAACATTCATTGTATGGATTTGATGATTAGCTGATTTGGAGATTAGATGATGACCAGACAAAATTGGACTAAATCATCAATTCAATTAATTTCCAAATCAGCAAATTACTTTTGGTTATCCCTCCACTCATACACCCAACTGCTCTGTATCATTTCCAGGTGGCCTTCATTACTGTCTTCGGGCTTTCCTTCAAATCCCGGGATTTCCAGCACCCATTTCAACAGGTCGGTAAAACGTATGCGGTAAATCCTGCTTTCGGTAAAATCATTACCAAAACGCTCATACAATTTCATGGCAATATCTTCGTAATCGCTCCAGTTGATGGGGGGTTCAAAGGTCATAATGTTAACAATGTGCTAATATGCTGATTTGCTAATTAGCTAATTTTTTAAAGTTAAAGTATCTTAATTATTAAAAAAAGCACTATGCAGCTTTGGCATTAGCACCATTAGCACATCAGCTAATCAGCTAATTCTCTTACTCCCCTAAAAACTGCGTCTGATCCGGTAAAGTTACAGTTATACTGCCATTTCCGTCCTGCAATACACACTGGCAACCCAGTCTTGAATTGATCCTTGGATTTACTGCACGGTCAATAAAGTCTTCCTCCTTATCGCTTAACTCTTCCAGGAACTCATCACCCTGCTCTACATAAATATGGCAGGTACTGCATGCACAAACACCGCCGCAGTTATGATGCAATTCAATATCGTTCTTTAGTGCTACTTCTAAAACGGACTGATCGGGTTCGATCCCGGTTAAAGTTACCGGTTCAAGGCCTTTCTGTTCAAACTTGAATGTGATATCATACATAATCGTGCAAATTTCGGGTTGCAAACCTACTTTAAATTACCATTTAAGGAAAATAATAGTTGACGGAGATATTTATTAAGTTTGAAATGCAAAAAGCTTTTACTATTTTTCGGGTTCACACACAAGCACAGGTATATGACTTTTAAGACGATGAATTTAATAAAAATTACCCTCTTGATCACAACGATCTTATTGATTTCCTGCGGAGACAATAAGAAAAAGGAACAACCCAGACCCGAGAAAGGCCGTATAAAAACGGAGGTTAAAAACGGATCAGAAAAAAAGGTACAACGCCCCCCCATTATCAATATTGCAGATACCACTGCCCCCAAAATGATAGTGGCATACTGTAAAGACAGTGCCGCAACTTTTGAACGGATCAGTTTAAAACTGGGTAAAATATATGGAACAATACTGGCTGAATACATAAAAAAGAACAACCTGAAAACAGCCGGTGCCCCCATGGCCTGGTACAAAAAACAAAGCACTCCATTCTTTTTTGAAGCTGGTATACCGGTTAACAAGGCCGGAAACAAAGCAGTTAAGAACGTTCGAATACGCCAGTTGCCTGCCGGTAAAGCATTGATAGTACATTTTTATGGCCCTTTTGAAATGCTGCCACAAGGCTACGATGCCATGAAGGAATGGATGAAAGAAAATAAGAAAACCCAGGCAGGCCCCAGCTACGAAATTTATGTAACAGACCCTATAGATAAGAACGGTAAACCGGTTGACCCCTACAAAATTCAGACAGATATTGTGTTCCCCATAAAATAACAGCTATCCTCCTTTCATAATACTGTCGGTTAATTTTATGTAGATGTATTTCAGTTGCGGGTGTGCGGATAGAATACGCAGGTGCTTATCGATCGTAAAAATATCATTGCGGACTGCCGGCCCGGTTTGCATATCGGCTGGTGAAGCATGCTGTACTCTTGCTGCTGTTTCTTTAATTAATGGTTCAAGCAGGCTGAAATCAACCGCTTCCTTTTTACAAAACTCCTCGGCCAGTGCATATAAATGATTGGTAAAATTGCTTACCACCACCGCTGCTACATGCAGTTTCAGTCTTTGTTCATCATTGGCCTTGCTAACATTGGATGAAATTGTTTTTGCAAAATCCTCCACCAGGGTTATCGTTTCCTCAGTATTGCCATCAATCAGCAAAGGAATATCATTATCATACTGCATTTCCTTACGCAGGCTTTGCAATGGATACAGTACACCATAATTAACTGAAATATTCTGTAATACTTGTTTTGAAACAGAACCTGCCGTGTGCAGTATCAGTTTATTACCCAGGCTAAAGTCCTTGTTCAGGTCAAACAAAGCAGTATCTGCCACAGCTACCAGGTAAAGCTCTGCCTGCATATTGATGTTTCCCTGGTAATCGGCATGGTCACAATGCAGTTCTTCTGCCAGCATTTTTGCATGCTGCGCATTCCGGCTGATCACCTGTAAAACCCGGTGCCCGTTTTGTTTGCACAAACGGCCCAATACAGAAGCCACATTGCCCGAACCAATAATTACAATCTGCATAATGTAACTTTACATGAAATATGAAACTCACACAAAGGTTAGCAATAGGCTACATACAAACAAAATTTAAATTGTTAAGTGCCATTTCCAAAAGAAAAGCTGCAGAAAAAGCATTCGTTGTCTTTGGCACCCCGTTTATGAAATCGGTACGTAAAGCGCCGGTGAAAAATGCCGAGATCATCCATTTTCATCTTAATAATAAAAAGATGAATGGCTACCGCTGGAACCATCCTCAAAAGAGAAAAGTGCTGATCCTGCATGGCTTTGGTTCAGCGGCACATAAATTTGAGGATTACGCTATCCTGCTGGTAGCTGAAGGTTTTGAAGTGCTGGCTTTTGATGCCCCTGCCCATGGCCACAGCGAAGGCAGTACCACCAATGCTATTGAATACAGTGAAATGATAAAAGCCGTAATGAAAAATTTTGGCCCGGTTGAAAACTTTATAGCTCATTCTTTTGGCGGCATTGCATTAAGCCTGGCATTAGAGCAGGTGCCACATTCCGAAAATACAAAGATCGTTTTTATTGCTCCTGCAACAGAAACTACATCGGCCGTTGATGGTGCTTTTAAAATGCTGAAATTAAAAAATGAAAAAGTGCGGCATGAGTTTGAAAAGATCATTATTAAAGTAAGTGGAAAAGAAACCGCCTGGTTCTCTATGCGCCGTGCCATGAACAACATAAAAGCATCGATACTTTGGGTACATGATGCAGATGATGATATTACTCCCTGGGCTGATGCTTTACAGGTGAAAGTAGATGATCATGCCAACATAAAATTCGTACTTACAAAAGGGCTTGGACACCGGAAAATCTATCATGATGAAAGCGTTAAAAAACAG
>JBJTMN010000450.1:0-3164 GCA_046070545.1 Ferruginibacter sp. | reverse complement strand
GGACCTGATTGTAAGCAATGGCATTACCAAAATGAATTTAACCGCCTCCAGGGATGACATACATGTTGAGGGTTATCGCTGGGCTGATGATGGACGCAATATTTTCTTTTATGCACCCATAAATGGCACGTTGCAATTGTTCTCAGTAAATTATCCGGGGCTTACCAAAATGATGCCGGTTGTAAAACAGATCACCAAAGGCGATTTTGATGTGAACGGGATCATAGGCCAGTCAGGCAATACTCTGATCGTTAGCAGAACAGACATGAACCATGCCGCTGAAATTTACAGTGTTGATATTGCAACAGGTAATATGGCGCAACTTACCCATGTGAATGACGAAACCTATGCATCGCTGGGTTTGAGCAAAACGGAAAGACGTTTTGTAAAAACCACTGATGGAAAAGATATGCTGGTATGGGTTATTTATCCGCCCGATTTTGATCCTGCAAAAAAATATCCTGCTTTACTGTATTGCCAGGGCGGCCCCCAGTCTCCTCTCACACAGTTTTATTCCATGCGCTGGAACTTTCAGCTGATGGCTGCCAATGGATATATTGTGGTAGCACCTAACCGGCGTGGTATGCCAGGCCATGGCACCAAATGGAATGAAGATATCAGTAAAGATCATGGAGGCCAGGCCATGAGGGATTACCTGAGTGCCATTGATGCCGTAAGCAAAGAGAAATTTGTTGATAAGAACCGGCTCGGTTGCGTGGGTGCCAGCTATGGAGGTTACTCTGTATTCATGCTGGCAGGCATGCACAATAACCGCTTTAAATCCTTCATCAGTCATGATGGTATTTTTGATTTCAAAAGCATGTATGGCACTACAGAAGAAATGTGGTTCGTAAACTGGGATTACGGTGGCGCATACTGGGACAAGAAAAATGCTGCGGCACAAAAATCCTACACGCAGTTCTCGCCCAGCAATTTTGTAGATAAATGGAATACCCCCATGTTGATTTACCAGGGTGGTAAAGATTACCGGGTGCCTATAGAGCAGGGCCAGCAGGCATTCCAGGCTGCACAGTTAAGGGGCATAAAAAGTAAATTCATTTTATTACCAGATCAAAACCACTGGGTGCTGACAGCGCAGGATGCCCTGGTTTGGCAACATGAATTTTATAAGTGGCTTGAGGAAACACTGAAATAAATTTTTTAATAATAATGTGCTGATGCAGCATCCGGTGATCATTTACCGTCTATACTATTTTATTATAAGTATGTGAAGCTATGCTTAATTTTACATACTATTTAAACATTTAATCAGGCGTACAGAATCATTTTGGGTATGAGAACAGGCAGGCGGGTTGTATTCAGCATTTCAGCACTTATTGTATTTTTGTTTTTTTTACAAACCAGCATTGCACAAACTGCAATAAAGGGTAAGATTATTTATAGCAACGACGACACTCCCGCTGCTTCTGTAAGTATTGAACTGGAGCATGATAAAAGCACTAAGGTCATGTCAGACAATGCAGGAAATTTTCATCTGAACATCACCGAAGCCCAGAAGCAGGATAACCTTCTTATTTCGTCAGTGGGTTACAAAACAATAAAAATGCCGGTTGCCGCAGCACTTGGCAGATCAACCTTCACACTTTCCGAAGTGGTGAAAACGATTGAAGGTGTTACGGTTTTCAATTCTCATGAGGTAATTGGCTCTACATCTGAAATAGTTGGATACTACAGAAGCTGGACCCCAAAACGTGGAGGTGAGATAGGGCGCATGTTTAAGGTACAATACAAAAAATTTAAAATAGACAAGATACGCTTTAAGGCAAGCAATACCTGTGATACCTGTTTAGTGCGACTGCACATTCGTTCAGTAGAAAAAAACGGGGAGCCTGGCGATGAATTGCTGGCAGACTCCATATCGCTTTTTGTACATAGATTATCTTTGGATTCTAAAGTATCAGAATTTGATCTCACACCTTACGACCTTACATTCAGCAAAAATGAATTTTTTGTAGGTATCGAACTTTTAAACTGCGGAAACGGCAAAAAAGGCTCCTGTGCATTTAATTTCGCAGGTACCGAAAAGGGAGAATACATTTTTAAATCATCGGCATCGGCCCCCTGGCAATCAACAGATGATTATACAATTTACCTGAAATTGTTTTTAAGATTTTAGCGGATAAAGGTAAAGACAGATCTGAAGTAATTATGCATCTGCTTCCTCTTCCTTTGGAAAGGTTTTGATGTAAAACCTGTAAACCTGCAGCAATATTAATATTGCAAAAATCACGAAAGAAACGAAAATGAAAATTTGCTGTATCTGCTGAAAATAAAAAACCTGGCTCGTTGAAAAGCCGAACATCGAAGAAATAATAAAAAGCAGAAAAAATGCTATACCAAAAATCCGGAGTTTAAACAGGGTCTTAGTCATAGTGATTAATTTTACCTAAATATAGTAAAATAAATCCTAATGCGCAAAATCTACTTCAAAATTTCCTTTGATCCTTTCTATTGAAGGATTGAAATAACCGAATTTCAGGTTGGGGAATTCTTCCCGTATCAGTTCCATCATCTGTTTGATTCCCATACATTCTCCGGTATCAGTAACGCCTATCTTACCTAAATACCAATCAGGGTCAATATTAAAATTGCGCCACTGTATCATGCAGAGATCGGTTTCCTTTATCAGCTTTCTTAAGGCTTCGTATTCTTCAATACTATCCGTCATCCCGGGAAAAACAAAGTAGTTGATACTTGTCCAGCCACCGAAACCACGCACTACTTTCAAACTCTCAACGATATCTTCAAACTGGTAATTATTGGGAAGATAATAAGATGAGTAAATATTTTTCCTGGCCGAATTCGTACTTACGCGGATACTGTTCAGGCCCGCTTCGCATAAAGCTTTTACAGCTTTGGGCATACTGCCGTTACTATTGATATTGATACTCCCCTTTTGTGTATGCTTCCTGATTTCGATGATGGACTCCCGGATGGTTTCCCACATCAGCAAGGGTTCACCTTCGCAACCCTGCCCAAAACTGATGATGGGGAATGGCGCTGTTTCCAGGTGCGGAACGGTGAACTCCACGATCTCTTCTGCTGTTGGTTTAAACGTAAGCCTGTCCTGTGTACTGATGATCGTTTCATCTTCTGGCTGAAAAGAGATACAGCCAATACAATTTGCATTGCATGCAGGAGAA
>JBJTMN010000449.1:0-3193 GCA_046070545.1 Ferruginibacter sp. | reverse complement strand
ATCACCTTCTTTAATTTCGCTGCTGTCACCCATCAATACCACACCCACATTATCTTCTTCCAGGTTAAGGGCAATTGCTTTTACACCATTGTCAAATTCTACCAGTTCTCCGGAACGAACATTGTTCAATCCGTAAACACGGGCAATACCATCACCCACCTGTAGTACTGTTCCAACTTCTTCCAAACTGGCTCCTGCGTTAAAATTGCTTAACTGCTGGCGAAGAATTGCGGAAATCTCGTCTGGTTTAATTTCTACCATAATCGTTAATTGATAATTTTATTAAAAAGGCCTTTTTTTCAGGCTGCAAAGGTAGGGGAACAGGGGCGGAATGGCAAAAATTCACGAATCAAATTGAAAAAAAAGTGGGGGAAGGGAAAAATGCGGTGAAACTTAAAGATGTACAAATAAAAACTCCCTTTTCTGCTGAAAAAGGGAGTTTTGTACTTTTAGAACCTGTTATTGGCCTCGCCTTAAAGGCCTTTGCTGATTATTTTGTCTTTTTTGTAATCTGTCCTTTAACTTGTTACCAAACTCTTGCCTCATTTTAAAAAATCTATCGCACCGATTAGTTCCAATGATTTTCACAAAATTGTCCTGGTACTTTTTTTTGATATTTAAACGAGCCTGTTCTTTATCTAATTCGGGTAAGTCCTTGTTTACAGCTTTTAGCTCATTGTCAAATTGTGTATGCAAAGGCCAGAATTTTTGAGCTTCTTCAGGGGTTAATTGTAATTGTTGCGTAACATATGCCACATAAAGTGCTTCAACCCGCTTCTGTTGAGTTACCTGATCGCCAGCTTGATTTTCCTGGGCAAAAGCCATAGAAATACTGCCGAGAAATAGGGTTAATATGAGTAAATATTTTTTCATACTTGTTATTTTAATTTTTCAGGTCATTTACATTAATACTGCTCAGGTATTTATCCAAAGCTTTTTCATCCAGCAGGTAATCCTCCTGCGAAGGCAATTCATTTGCATCTATACTATTGGCTACCATGGCTGTTTTAACATCGGTACCATTAGCCTCTAAATATTTCACAATATCTTCATCCGATACCTTTGCCAGTTCCTGGTCAACATCCTTGATATCATTCATACCTGCTTTAACATAGGCCGGCAATTCTGTATTTTCAACCGGTGAGCCTGTAAATTTAAAAACGCTCAATGCCATCATACCTGTAAAAGCCGCTGCCACAGCATATTTAAAGAAAGCAGTTGTACGTCTTTTCATACTAACTACTTTTACCGGCGCATTCACCTTATTCAAAACAATTCCAGGTAGTACTTCAAAAAAACCTGGTGGTACTTCAAAAACACGTTCGTTCTGAATACTGTACAGCATGGGCGACAAAGCCCTTATTTCAGCAACCCTATCATCAGCTTCTGTTGCTTGTATATTGGCAAGAACAGAACCAGGTAATGCTTCAAAATAACCTGGTGGTACTTCAAAAACATTTCTGTCCCGGATACCCGACAGTTCAGCCGGTAAGCTATCTGCCTCAATATCCTGTGCTTTTATTTTACTGAGTATCGATCCTGCCAGGTTCTCAAAATAGCCTTCCGGTACCTGCGCAAATGGTTCAGCGGAAGCCTGGTTCAGCAAGCCGCTTTCTGTATGTACCCCCAGCAAAATATCAGTGCCCAGGCAATCAAAATATCCATCAGGAACTGTAAAGACATTTACTTTTTCCATGCCTGCCAGGGTTACACTCAACTCCCTCAATTCATTCAATATGTCTGTTCTGTTTTCCATCTACGTTAATGAGACCGTTATTGTTATTAAAAGTTTAACGATTCAGTATAAATTCTTCAATTTTTTTTACCGCATGATGATAGCTGGCTTTTAATGCTCCCTCGCTGGTTTCCAGCACTTTGCTCATCTGTTCGTAAGGCATTTCATCATAATACCGCAGGTTGAACACAACACGTTGTTTTTCAGGCAATTGCTGTATGGCCACCTGTAATTTCCACTCCAGTTTATTGGCATCAAAATGCTTGTCTGCCTCCAGCTTATTGCTTAAGCCGGTTTCTACATCACTCAGCGATACCGATGATCTTTTTTTCTCCTTTTCTAAAAAAGTAAGGCATTCGTTGGTGGCTATACGGTATAACCAGGTGTACAACTGGCTGTCTTCCCTGAAATTATCCAACGCATTCCATACCTTAATGAACATATTCTGTAACACATCGTTGGCATCATCGTGGCTTACCACCATACGACGGATATGCCAGTACAGTTTTTCCTGGTATTTTTTTAAAATAAGGGTGAAACTGCGTTCTTTGGTTGCAGCATCCCTGAACTGCGTCAGCAGTTCCTTATCGTCTAATTGTTCAGCCATAGTGGTTCAGTCGTAATGTTGAGCATAAAAAAACCAATCTTACTTTGTCGCTGCCGGCAAATTAATCAAAATTAAAATGCTTGAACAGGCTAAAAAGTATCTGTAAGATTGGCTTTTTATTAAAAGGTTTAATCTGTGTTATTTTCTGGATATCACTTTTTCAGCTGCAGCTACGATGTGCTCAGTATCCAGCCCGTATTTTATAAGCAGTTCCATTGGTTTGCCGCTTTCACCAAAAGTGTCGTTGGTTCCAATATACTCAATAGGTATAGGAAAATGTTTTGCTGCTACCTGGGCAATACTGTCACCCAGTCCGCCAATGATATTATGCTCTTCGGCAGTTACAGCACATTTGGTTTTTTTGATAGAAGCCAGTACTGCGTCCACATCCAGGGGCTTGATGGTATGTATATTGATTACTTCTACACTGATACCCTTTGCTTCCAGTACCCGTCCGGCCTCAATGGCTTTCCATACCAGGTGCCCACAGGCAAAAATGGTCACATCGGTACCTTCAGAAAATTGTTGTGCCTTACCAATTGCAAAATCGGCTTCGTTGGTAAAAATGGGCCATACCGGGCGTCCAAAACGCAGGTAAACCGGACCTTCAAAGTCTGCAATGGCCATGGTTGCAGCCTTTGTTTGATTATAATCTGCAGGTACGATCACAGTCATGCCCGGCAACATTTTCATCAAGCCTATATCTTCCAGTATCTGGTGTGTTGCGCCATCTTCACCAAGCGTAAGCCCGGCATGCGATGCACAAATTTTTACATTTTTATCGGAGTAAGCAACCGATTGTCTAATTTGATCATATACACGACCTGTGCTGAATCCTGCAAATGTAGTCG
>JBJTMN010000448.1:0-2511 GCA_046070545.1 Ferruginibacter sp. | reverse complement strand
CTTCGTTCGTTCAGCGAAGGAACATGAATGATAATAACACCCAGGCGGTGATACAGGTCAAGCCTGAAATTCTTTTCATCCACTTCTTTCAGCAGGTCCTTATTGGTAGCTGCGATCACCCGTACATCTACAGATATATCCTTGTCGGCGCCCACACGGGTGATCTTGCCTTCCTGCAATGCACGCAACACTTTAGCCTGCGCATTCAGGCTCATATCGCCTATCTCATCCAGGAACAAGGTACCACCGCTGGCAGTTTCAAACTTGCCAATGCGTTGTTTGATGGCCGATGTAAACGAACCCTTTTCGTGTCCGAATAATTCACTTTCTATCAGTTCAGCAGGAATAGCAGCGCAGTTAACTTCCACCATGGGACCTGTGTTGCGGTTACTTTTTTCATGTATCCACCGGGCAACCAGTTCTTTACCTGCCCCGTTCTCCCCGGTTATTAAAACACGGGCATCTGTAGGCGCTACTTTTTCAATGGTATCTTTTATTTTCTGTAAGGGCCCGCTGTTACCAACCATTTCCAGCGACTTACCAACCTTACGTTTCAGTACCTTGGTTTCGGTTACCAGGCTTTGTTTATCCAGTGCATTACGCAAGGTGATCAGCAGGCGGTTAAGGTCCGGTGGTTTGCTGATATAATCAAAAGCGCCTTTTTTAACGGCTTCTACAGCCGTATCCACGTTACCATGGCCGCTGATCATAATAACAGGTACATCCGGGTTTACCTGTTTGGATCTGTCAAGGAATTCAATACCATCCAGCTTCGGCATTTTAATATCACAAAGCACCACATCATAGGTCTTTTCCGAAAATTTCTTGAGGCCTTCTTCACCATCCACCGCCTCATCAATTTTATACCCTTCATAACTCAGGATCTCTGTAAGGGTCTTACGGATCGATTTCTCGTCATCGATGATCAGAATATTTGCCATTCGTTTTTAGTTTTATACCACAACGATCTTAACACATTGTAGTTTCTGTCTTTCAAAAATAACACATTATGCACGTTAATGGTATTATTACATGATCAAAAAAAAATGCAGTTGTTTTAAACAACTGCATTTTGAAATAGTATAGAATGACGATCAGTTCTTAAGTTTTGTGATCAATTCATCCAGGAAACCGTCGTAGGTCTTTAATATACGGCCTATCGGATCAAATTGTTCATCAGCACTATAAGCTGTACGCGGTGCACCGGATGCTTCTGAAATGAATTTTATTTTGTAGGTCAATGGTTCATCCGTAGCCTGTTTTACAATGACCCGCATGCGTACTGTATTGGCTGCAAAAGGCTTGCCCACCCAGGCCGTGCGCAGGTAACCCGATTTTTCATCATTCATTTCCAATACATCAAATTTACCCAGGACGGTGGCTACAATGATCTTCCAGGCTTCATCCTTCGACCTGTCGGGTTTTACATTCAGCACAAGCTCTTTATTGGCAATATCCGATTCTATGGAAGAGGTATAGGATTCATCTGCCTGCAATTTAAAGTAGTCAGATTTTGGTGGTTGCCCCTGTCCTTTCTTTTTACAATAGGTCCTTGATTCCTGTATAAATCCTTCTGCCTTAACTTCAACAGTCAGACATTCATTGAGTGGCAGAGAAAGCTGGTGGGAACCTGAGCCCATTTCTACTCCGTTTACATAGATCTTGGCAGTTTGTGGTGAGGTGGTGATGGCAATGGATGAAGGCAATAAGCTCTCATCCTGTTTTAACTGGATATTGTCAACTTTCGGGGGGTCGTCATATCCTCTTTTATTACAGTAGGTCCTGATCTCACTCATATATCCTTCTTCCTTCACTTCTACCGTAACACAATCTTTTTTTCCAACAGATACAGTGTAGCTTCCCGTACCTTTTACACGGCCATCTACATATATTTTTGCAGTGGTGGGGTTTGCAATGATATTCACTTTTTGAGCAAATGTTATTTGCAAAACCGTGAAATGAAAGAGTAAAACAAGCACAGTGGTTCGTAAGGCTGATCTTTTAATCATAAGCTTAGGTTTTGTGATGATGGGTAAATGTTAGTTTTGTTTGCCCTTAAATATATATCTATTTCCCCAAAAGTAAAACTAGATTTATTCATTTTTATTACAGAAACAACCCGATCGCACAGGGTGATTTAACCCTATCCTGTCTTATTAATAAAATAATCTATTTACTATAGGTCATGTATGGCCGCAATCACTTCATTACATTATAATAAAATACAGCTTTAACATTTCTTTTATATGGATTATGATCCGGCCGGCATCCCGGTTAAAAAAATAATGGTACTGCTGCATATATGGAAGATATTGCCTCTGTTGTTTTTATCCTGTAGCGAACACAGGGGCAAACCAGTCAACCAGGCTGGTATAAACAATACGGTTGGTATCAACCCGTATAAACAGGTTCAGGCAATTCCTCTTCCGGAAGGGTTTCAAAGAAAGCAGGCTGCTGCAGGCTCATTTACTGCTTACCTCAGGAATATTGAACTGAAAGCGCAAACAACTG
>JBJTMN010000447.1:0-3083 GCA_046070545.1 Ferruginibacter sp. | reverse complement strand
CGGTGTTTTTAAAATACTGGATCATTGGGTTTCGCTGATTTTATGGATTGCCTGTAAATGATGTTCGGTGTGAAAAATGGTAAAATAGCATAATTCCCTTAAGGTAATGCGCCCCAGCAGGGGATGTTTTGCCAGGTAGTTATCAAGATCCTGTTCAGTCCTGTTTTTGCTTAGCGCAAGCAGGAATGCAGTGGTTGAATTTTTCCAGTCACGCATTAATTTTTCTTTGCCGTATTTAATTTGTATGGGTTTTGGAACAAAGCGCCCGCTGGCCCTGCCGCCTTCGGCCAGTTTTTTATAATATTTCTCTTTCAGTTCATCATAACTGCGGGATGTCCTGTTGGGTTTTCCTCCAACCAGCCTGACAATAAATTTTGGAAGCCGGTAAGCCAGTGTTGTCATATTGGTTGATATGATGAGGTGCTGGATGTTTGCTGCAGCAGACCATTTTTCACCCGGGTTAGTAAAAAGCAAAGCCTGATCCATGCTGTTGCATACATCAGTGAATTGTAAAAAGATCTTTTCAGTGGCGTTTATGATCTCGGTCTTGGTCATATTTCGATCTCTCCTTTGTACACCATTTCTGCCGGGCCGCAAAGCCAGATATTATCAAAATGTTCATCGTCAATTTTATTGAATTCAACACTCAAATGGCCACCGCGGGTTTTCACTTCTACGCGGTTAAACCCTTTTTCGTTATGTGCATTCATTAATGCCGAAGCAGTAACACCGGTTCCGCAACTGAGGGTCTCATCTTCAACTCCACGTTCGTATGTACGAACAAAAATACCGTCTTCATCTGTTGT
Source organism: Ferruginibacter sp. (assembly GCA_046070545.1). GTDB lineage: Bacteria > Bacteroidota > Bacteroidia > Chitinophagales > Chitinophagaceae > Ferruginibacter. The sequence continues at coordinate 2,277 of JBJTMN010000447.1, read as the reverse complement.
TTCCACAAAATTCACATTGATGCCTTCCGCAGCAAATGTTTTGCTGTAGCGGATCTCCCGTCCTGTTTCCGGTACATCAATTTCTTCCACACGATCGGCAAATTTTACAAAATGCGGTGATCCGGTATTGAGTACGGCATAACCATTATGGTAGGTTACCTTATCTACATCTTTCATTTTAAGGCGAACCTTGTTTTGCAGGTCAATATCGGCCTCATGCATCCCGTCAATGGCCATGAACCGGTAGGTACTTTTATGCATGCCCTGGTCGTTTGCAAACTGTACCAGGCAGCGGCCACCGTTTCCACACATACTGCTTTCATTTCCATCTGCATTAAAATATTTCATTTCAAAATCCAGTTCAGGATGTTTGTTCAGCATCATCAGTCCATCTGCACCTATCCCAAACCGGCGGTCGCAGATGTGTTTCACCAGTTTTGGCGTGAGGGCATCATACCTGTTATCCCTGTTCTCCAGGATCACAAAATCGTTTCCTGTTCCCTGGTATTTATAGAACTCAACTTTCATGTGTTTGTATTAGATACTTGATTCGGATATTATTTGTAAAGATTGTTTTATTAAATTTTCTACAGCCAATGCACCATCCTTTGAAAATTCTTTACTGATGCGGTTGGCTACAATGGCACTCAGGCTAAGGCAATGATGGCCCAGCGCATTTCCCAGGCCATAGATCGCAGATGTTTCCATTTCAAAATTAGTGATGTGGTAATTGCCAAACCGGAAACTGGTAAGATTGTCAATCAGCATCGGGTAACCAAGCCCCAGCCGGAGTATACGTCCCTGTGGCCCGTAAAACCCCGGGCAGGTAACAGTAATACCCTGGTGATAATTATTTGTAAAATGTTTTATCAGCGAAGCGCTTGCCATATTTATATATGGAGAAATCCTGCCCGAATTTAATTGAGTATGGGTGCTGAATGCCTGTATGATCTGGTTCTCTTCTTCATTGTTTTCCTGGCGGTAAAAATGCATCAGGTTATCCAGGCCCAGGCCATGACTGCTTGCAACAAAACTGTCAACCGGGATGTTTTTTTGTAAGGAGCCTGAAGTACCCAGGCGGATAATATTCAAACAGGTAAGATCTTCCTTGATGAGCCTTGTTTCAAAATCAATATTTGCCGGTGCATCCAGTGCATTTAAAACAATATCAATATTATCGGGGCCAATGCCGGTGCTTACGCAGGTTATTCTTTTTTTACCAATGTAACCGGTATGGGTTACAAATTCACGATGTTTGTTCTGATATTCTATTTTGTCAAAATGTTTACTTACTTCACCTACACGGTCCGGATCGCCAACAGTAAGAATAGTAGTCGCTATCTCTTCAGGCCTGCAATTTAAATGGTAAACGGCGCCACGATTGTTGATGATCAATTCAGATTCTGCTATACGGCTCATATTTTTTTACTTTAGAACTGTGGTTGTGTAATTTTCTTTAAAATTACCCTATTTTTGCACTTGTAAAAAATGAAATCTGGATATGGTATTCAATATTCCTTATTCAGTATTCATTATTCACCTGGTCCTGTAGCCGAGTGGCTAGGCAAAGCTCTGCAAAAGCTTCTACACCGGTTCGAATCCGGTCGGGACCTCTAAAAAAAGAAAACGCTGTAACAACAATAGTTACGGCGTTTTTGTTAGAAGCAACAGTAAGTGATGATAATTTCTATCTTTAATCTTTTATTTTAAGAATATGTTTGTAAGAATTCTTCACTGGCTGGGTATTCTGGCTTGCCTGGCTTTAATTGTAAGTTGCTTTTTGCCCTGGGGCTATTATGCTGATCCGCAAATTGCAAAGGAAGCCGACCGGGTATTTACCGGCTTTTACAGCTACAAGCAATATTACGGCAAGCCCGGGATCATTTTCAGTTTTTTTGCAGTCTTGATACTGGTGTTTATGCTGATCCCGAAAGTATGGGCCAAAAGAACGAACCTGTTTTTATCCGGGTTTATGCTGGCATACGCAGTCAGAACATTTATTGTTTTTGGTTCCTGCTATAATAATTACTGTCCACAAAAGCTGGTTGGTTTGTACCTGATGCTTGCCTGCAATATCATGATGATGCTTGCTTCGGCCTTTCCAAACGTAAATCTTACCGATAAAAAAACTGCCAGCTTAGGCTGACAGTACATTTATTTTTTAGTTTTTCTTTACTTCTTTGGCCCAGGCATCTTTTAGGGTAACGGTCCGGTTAAATACCAGTTTACCTGCTGTGGTATCCTTGTCAAGACAGAAATATCCTTTTCGGATGAACT
>JBJTMN010000446.1:0-3612 GCA_046070545.1 Ferruginibacter sp. | reverse complement strand
CGGTTGCTGTGGGTTCGATCGAAGGAGGCAGGTTATTGAACAATTGCATTACATGACGAAAGCCAAGGGTATATTTCTGAACAATTTCCATCGGTTCTACCTGTTGCAAACGGGCAATTTTACTGAACTTATCATCCCCTTCATCCCGATCGCCCTCCAGGTGCCCGGCATCAGTAATATTGCGAACATATCGAACCTTATAGCCCAGGTAAGTCAGGTACCTGTAAATGATATCGAAAGAAATAAAAGTGCGGCAGTTGCCCAGGTGCACATCACTGTATACCGTAGGCCCGCACACGTACATACCCACGTGATCGGGCGTAAGGGGCGTAAAAAGTTCTTTTTCTCTTGAAAGGGTATTATAAATTTTTAAACTCATTTTATTTAATTTGATCCGGGCTTTTAGTTATTAATTAAACATCGTTGCGTCGCACTCTTGTACAGTTTCAGCATTGGGCAACAATAAAAAGGAAATGTAAATTTTTACAAAGATATTAAGCTATGCCGCAAGGGCAACAGAAAATCCGGTATGTGCAGGTTTGTTTCATCTGAAACGCTAAGATATTACTTTTTCGCCATTTCAACATCAGCCATGATCGGGAAATGATCGCTCAGCTTCTTTTTTACCAGGTTAAACTGCAGTACATCGATACTTTTATCAACAAAAATATTATCGATACGCAAGACCGGCGATATGCCACTGAAGGTACGGCCAAGGCCATTCCCTTTTTCCACAAAAGCATTTTTCATGTCAGTTCCGATTGTGTGATAAGCATAACTATTGGGCACATCATTAAAGTCGCCGGTTACAATTACCGGGTAAGGGCTCTTATCTATTTCAGCCCTGATCCTGTCGGCCTGTATCTCTCTTTTTAAAAATCCTTTTCTGAATTTTAAAATGATGTTTTTTGATTCCCGTAATGCCTTATCCTCATCTTCTACAGTAGGTTTATCTATATACTTCAGGTTCTCTTTGCTGAAGCGTAATGATTGAAGGTGAATATTAAAAACACGTATGGTATCTTCTCCTGTAACAATATCTGCATACTGAAAAATGGAATTGTAATCGTATGGATAAAAGCTAACTGTTTGTTTATTTACAATGGGGTATTTTGAAAAGATGATGATACCAAAATGAGCATACCCCCAGAAGTCTTCTTTAACATTGTATGAATAAAAGTAGTTTTTGTAATTGAGTTTTTCCAGGAACTCATCCACATGTCCGTGGTTTTTTATGGTACTGTCTTCGGCTACCATTTCCTGGAAACAGGCAATATCTGGTTCGTATTCGTTTATGGTGTTCAGCATCTGGCGTTTTACTTCCGGGTGCTGCTTGTCTTCCATGATATTGAACTGGGCTACATTCCAGGTCATGATACGTAAGGAATTAGATGGCTTTTCTTTATTAAACTGACCTGATAAATGAAAGGAAACAATATTGCCTATAGGTTTATATGCCAGTAAAATGGCAACTATTGAAATTAAAGTACGCTTTGGTTTAATGAATACCCAGAAAATAATAAATGCGATCAATACCAGCAGAAAATAAAATGCGGATAGTGTTAAAAAGCCAACCGGCCAAAAGGTAGATGGATGAAATACATATCCATAACTGCCCAGCAAAAAAAGTATTGCAGCAGTAATATTTGTTACAATAAAAAAATGTTTTGTGATCCTTCGGAAAAAGTTACCGGCCATAACCTAAAGATAAGGTTAACTGTAATAAAAGATTGTGAAAGAAATCACACTAATCTTCGCTGGCCCTTTTTAAAATATCCTTCTCTTCCTTACTAAGTGCATTATACCCTTTCTGGCTTATCTTATCCAGTATCTCATCAACCCTTTGTTCTGTTACATTGGATGTTTTATGATAAGGAGCCCTGGTTCCGGTATTATAAAATACTCTTTCTTTAACTGTGTTTACTTTCGCTTTTTTATTGGGGTTAAACAGGTTGATGAACCAGTTGTAAAAATTATTCATCCATTCACTTCCGTCCATATTGTTCTTCAGCATTTTTACAAATACAAAGCTGGCAACAGCTCCTCCGATATGAGCAATGGGCAATGCACCCGGACCGGGAGCAATAGCTGCAAGATCGATGGCTATATAAAGCAGAGTAAGTACCCAGATGGGAATTCCGCCCCTGATATGACTGAAAAGCCGGTAATTAGGAGCAATGGCTGTTGCAGCAACTGCTATTGCCATTACCGAGGCATTGGCACCCAATAAGCCAAGTGAATCAATGAAAAGCCTGTTGGTTGGAATTAAATTAACTGCTGCAATAAAGAAAACTGCCCCGGCAAATCCGCCATACAAATAAACCGGTATGATCTTCCTGTTACCGGTCAGGTTCTGTAATACAGAGCCAAATGCCCATAGCCACAGCATATTGCTGAAAGCCCGCATCAAATACGCATCGGTGAACATGAAGGAAATTATTGTCCATGGTTTTTTACTCAAACTCACCAGGTTTGCCGGCAACTGAAACCAGCTGGTTACCTCTGAATAAAAAAAAGCATCTGAATGATCGTTAACATTAATGGCAACCCTGATGGTTTGCAACACCAGGAAGAAGACCACATTAAAAGCAAACAGCCACATAAGGGCATTATCGGGGTTACCCAATGTAAAGCGTTGCTTTTTTATTTTATAATCAATATACCGGTCCGATTCGCCCATGGGTATTTATTATGCTGGTAAAATTACAAACAGTTAAAACAATCAATTGTTAGCATTAATAGAAAGTATTTTTATTCATTTTATTCCAGTACAGTACCATTAAAAACCCGGCAATAGCGCCACCTAAATGTGCAAAATGCGCAATACTGTCTCCCTGTATACCGGCAAATCCTCCAAACAGATCAATGGCCACCATAACAGGAATGGCAAATTTTGCCTTTATAGGGATCGGGATAAACATCATGTACAATGGCGTATTGGGGAATAAATAGGCAAATGCAGCAAGTACACCCATGATGGCCCCTGAAGCACCCACAGCCCCGCCCAGGTAATAAGTAGGGAAATAACCTTCAGAAGCAACAGCCTGGTCGTACATAACTTGTGTTATATGGCCGGCCTCGGGGTTTTTCAGGTATTGCATCAGTAAATGAAGGCCTGCTGCTGCAAGGCCCGATACCAGGTAAAAGATCAGAAATCTTTTTGGTCCCCAGCTTCTTTCCAGAATGGTTCCAAACATCCACAAGGCAAACATATTGAAAATGATATGCACCAACATGGTAGGTGAGTGGGCAAACATGTGCGTAACAACCTGGTAAGGTTTAAAGAACTCGCTGTTAATGGGATAAAGCGCAATCTTGTCTGTTACGCTGTCGCCAATGATCCTTTGCGCCAGGTAAACCAGTACGTTAATAATGATCAGGTTTAAAACAACGGGAGTGTTTCTCTGAAACCTGTTTCCATAACTGTCAAATGCCATTGTACAAATTTAGTTTATTAATGTTTATTTCAGTCTCAGCAAAACCACACATTCAATGTGGTGTGTGTGCGGAAACATATCTACAGGTTGAACTTTTTCCACCGTATATTTTTCTGCCAGCAAGGCAATATCCCTTGCCTGCGTGGCGGTGTTGCAGCTTACATAAACTATTTTA
>JBJTMN010000445.1:0-6295 GCA_046070545.1 Ferruginibacter sp. | reverse complement strand
CTTTATTATTTATCATATTGTACACAACACAACGCAAATACCTGGTTAATTGATCAGTAGCAGTATTTATAGGATCCCGGTAATTGATTTACCGGGATTTTTTATTGCCTGATCAATTTGAAAGCATGGGGTAAATACTTTAAAATGTCTGATGCTATCATTCCTTCTTCTGACAGATCCGCAGCTGCCAGATCTCCGGCCAAACCATGTAAGTAAACTCCCAGCAACGCAGCCTGTAAGGGATTGTAACCCTGTGCCAGCAAACCTGCCAGGATACCTGTAAGTACATCGCCGCTTCCGCCTGTAGCCATGCCGGCATTGCCTGTGCTGTTGAAATAGGCCTTTCCTTCCGGTGTACTGATAAAACTGTAATGCCCCTTTAGGATAATATAGATGTTAAACTCTTTTGATACTGATTGAGCCAATGCCAGTCTTTCAAAATCATTTTCTGAGGTGCCAAGCAGCCTTTCGAATTCTTTTGGATGTGGTGTTATGATGGACCAGGCAGGAACCTGTTCAAGCAGTTCTTTATTGTCTGCCAGGATATTTAAAGCATCGGCATCAATCACCATGGGCGTTTTTACTTTTTCAAATATGCCCGCCAGTAAGTTCCTGTGATTCGGAAACAAACCGATGCCGGGTCCAATGGCAACCGTCTCATATTTTTCAATCCCCTCAGCAGATAAAAGATGATCTTCTCCTGAAATAAAAGCCATAGCTTCAGGCACGGCAGTTTGCAGGATCGGGTAACCGCAACCGGGGATATAAGTCGTAAGCTTGCCAACACCACTTCTTAAACAACCAAGTGATGATAATACTGCAGCACCCATCATCCCTTTGGATCCGCAAAGCATGGCCGCATGGCCGAAATTTCCTTTATGGGCAAATATATTCCGGGGCTTGTAAATGGAGTGTATGATCCCCTCATCCGTTAACTCAAAATCAGCTGCCTCTGTTTCTTCAAATGCAGGATGCAGGCCAATATGCAGCAGATGCACCCGGCCACAGCAGCTTTCATTTTCGGGTAATAAAAATGCCAGTTTATAATTTTGAAAGGACAGGGTATGGGTTGCCTTTATGATTGCATTTCCCTTTGAACTTATATCTGCAAACAAACCTGAAGGGAGGTCGATGGAAATGATGGTTGCGCCGGATTTATTGATATGACCGATCAGCGCTGCGCTGATTCCTTCGGCTGGTTTATGTAATCCCGTACCGAATAATGCATCTACAATAATATCCTGGGTATCAATGGAAGGGAAAAAATCGGGCGACTGCATAAAATGTATGTCGGTACAGTATTCGTGCAGCGCCGACAGGTTTGCCTGAAAATCATCCGTGCCGGTCTTGCCTAACTCAAGAATATAAACTGTTACCTTGTATTCATGCTCTATCAGCGTCCGGGCAATGGCCAGCCCGTCGCCTCCATTATTACCCTTGCCGCAAAATATGCGGAAATGAAATTTACCGAAGTTTTTCCCGATCAGCCATTTGCAGCAGGCTGTGGCAGCACGTTCCATCAGGTTGATGGATGTAATGGGCTCATGCTGAATGGTAAATGCATCCCATGCTTTTATTTGTGCTGCAGAAAAGATTTTCATTAGCTAAAGTTACAAAACAAATGCTGTATCTGCGGTTGGGTTTAAAGCTCAGGACCATTACATCCCTGCCTACCGGCAGGCAGGCCTGTTGGGGATGAGGACGAGATAATTTTTTCTGTGATTTAGTGTTTCAGTGGCAGATATAATTTTGCGAAGGCAAAATCCATTTACAATGTTTCCAGGGTTTTCCTGGTCATTTCATTTTCTATATTGCCGGTGTTTACTGTAGTGGCCGGTTCAAATAAAAGGATATGCACTTCTTCTGTTGCAACCGGTTTGTGTTCCACTGTTCTGGGCACAATAAAAAATTCGCCTTCGTTGATGGTAACCGTTTTATCCCTCAGTTCCATATTGAATGTTCCTTTTACTACCAGGAACAATTCATCTTCGTTTTCATTACTATGCCATACAAATTCGCCTTTTAGTTTTACAGCTTTTACATGCTGGCCGTTGAGTTCCCCAATGATACGGGGATTACAATAGTCGTTGAAAAGACTGAATTTTTCGGCCAGGTTTACTTTTTCCATATCATTTGTTTTGGGAAAGTTCCAGTAGTTTTTTATGCAGCTCAAGTACCTGTGGCAACAGCATTTGCTGCTCATCATTTTTAATGACAAAATCGCAAAGCTTCATTTTGATGGACTCGTCCATTTGTTTATCCATACGGGCCATAACTGCTTCGCGGGTAATGCCATCGCGATGCATGGTACGTTGTATGCGTAACGGGGCAGGGGCAGTTACACCAATCACATGATCCAGGTGTACGTGAGCACCACTTTCAAAGATCAGTGCCGCTTCTTTAATAGCGTATGGAGTCGCTTTTTTTTGCATCCATCTTTCTGCATCGAGCAGCGTGGCAGGATGTACCAGCGCATTCAGTTGTGCTAATTTTCCGGGAGATGCAAAGACGATCTCAGCAAGCCGCTTTCTATCCAACTGCCCGTTTACATACATTTCATTACCAAACTGCAGCTGGATCTTATGCTTCAGTTCTTCATCTTCATTCATCAATCTTTTGGCTGCATCATCGGCATAGTATACCGGTATACCCAGTACTTCAAATACTTTGGCTACGGTGCTTTTACCACTGCCGATGCCGCCTGTAATGCCGATCTTGAGCATGTTTATCCGTTAATCCGTTAATTTGTTAATCCGTTGATCGTTTATGCGCATAAAAAATCCGGAACCGAAGTTAAACTTCAATTCCGGATTTTTTGACTTTTGATTTTTTCGTTTTTACTTCTTTGTCTCTGCAGCAGGCTTATTGATATTTGCCGTCCATTCCATACTGATGGCGCTGCGTTCGATCTTGATGTAACTGCCTGGGCTGGTTTCCAGCAACAGGGTAGCATCGTCATTCACTTTATTTACAGTACCGTGTATTCCGGCAATGGTAACGATCTTATCGCCTTTTTGCAGGTTATTGATAAATTCTTTTTGCTTTTTTGCCTTTTTTGCCTGTGGCCTGATCATGAACAGCCAGAATACCAGGATCATTAATCCCATCATAATTAAAGTGCCGCTGCTGCCACCTTTTCCCTGTGGATCCATCATCAAAAAAATACTTAATAATTGCATGTTGTTTGTTTAATTGTTTATGAAGTCGAAATGTTAATCCGTTAATTAGTTAATCCCTGCCCGAATGAATTCGTTCAGGCGGGTGTTGATCCGTGGACTATTTTCCGGCAACCACATCACCTGTAAGGATCAATGGTGGAAATCCGGGATTGGCATTTGATTCTACTGTTATGGTCTTATGCGCATTACCAACCCTGTTCTTGCTGTCAAATACAATTTTAATGAAACCGATCTCGCCGGGCATGATCGGTTTTTCGGGCTTTTGAGGCACTGTGCAACCGCAGCTGGCGGTAGCCTGTACCACCACCAGTGGTTTGGTACCGGTATTCCTGAAACGATAGCTGTATTCCACTTTTTCGCCATCGGTAACCTTGCCAAAATTGTAGGCCGAGTCAATGATCTGCACGGTAGTAGAATCTTTGGAAGCCAGCACTTTTTGTACATCGGCGTCCAGAGCATTTTTGTCTTTTCGCTTTACATCGCAGGAAGCCAGGGACGCACAAACCAGCAGGAATAGAATATATTTTTTCAATGGTTTATTTTTTTTCGCAAAGTTATTTATATAGTGCTGTTTTTATAACTCTTCTTGGTTATTTTATTTTCGGCAGATAATTCCTTATGAATATTATCCAGCAGGCCGTTCACAAACTGACCGCTTTGCACGGTACTGTAAGCCTTGGCCAGGTCGATATATTCATTGATAGTAACCTTGGTAGGAATGGTCTCAAAAAATAAGAATTCGCAAACACCCATCTGCAGGATAATGAGATCCAGCGCAGCAATACGCTCGGCATCCCAGTTATTCAGCTTGGGTTTTATCAGTTCCAGGCAGATATCTTTTTTATCCAGTACGGTCTGCAGCAGGCTTTTGGCAAATTCCCATTTTTCCTTGCTCAGAATTTCGTTAAAGTTGGTATTGGCCGGCTTCTGCAGAAAATTAAGTACCAGCTGGTTCATCATTTCGGCATCATCATCCCAGTGAATAAAATGCTCTTCCACATGTGCAATAAAATCTTCATTGGGCAGCATGAGGTTGCTGAAAATGAATTCCAGCATCTGCTTTTCCAGCTTGTTATTGCGGCTTTGCTCTTCAATATATTCAGCGTATTCGGGAGAAGAAACCAGCTGCAGGTATATTTTTTTCAGCAGTTCGGGGTCAATGATATGCTGTGGTTTAAGTTCTGCCACGGCAGCTTTAAAACTTGGTTCTTCCACGATCTTCCAGAGTAATTCGTTGCCGGCTATTTTGGTATTGATATTCAGGTCGGCTGCTGTGGGCAGGTGTTTGGACGCCTTTTGCCGGGCATCGGTTTCGGAATAGCGGGCTACTTCGGTTATAAAATAAACGAGGTAGGTAAATATCTGCCTGCTTTGCTCTATTTTTTTGGTAAGAATGCCTGTTGCCTCGCCGGGTTTTGCATCGCCATTCATACTGTCAATGCTGTATAAGGTCTGCATTACTTTTACCCGGATATTTCTTCTGCTGATCATTGCTTAAAGAACTTTTGCTTTTGAAGCTGCAAATTTAGGGGTTAAATTTTGTAATGCAGCGGTATTGAACGTAATAACCCCGATTGTGAAAAATTGTCTGTTTTTATAAGGCTGACTACTGACACTGACAGCCAAATACTGCCATAAATGCTTTTTAATCTGTTTGGTACAATAATGGCAGTACCTTTGCCACCCGATAAAAACGGTTATTCTTAAAATAAATCAAAACAAATACAACTATGGCTAAAGCAACAAATGCTTCAAAAAAATTAAGCATTACACCTTTGCACGACAGGGTTATTGTACAACCTGCTGCTGCTGAAGTAAAGACTGCCGGTGGGATCATCATACCGGATACTGCAAAAGAAAAACCTCAACGTGGTGTGGTACTGGCTGCCGGCCCGGGCAAAAAAGACGAGCCGGTAATGGTAAAAGCCGGTGACCAGGTTCTCTATGGCAAATACGCCGGAACCGAGATCTCTATTGAAGGAAAGGATTACCTGATCATGAGGGAAAGTGATATACTGGCGATCATTTGATTAGCTTATTTGCTAATGTGCTGATCAGCTAAATTTTTAGTTTTAAGTACCTAATAATAAAAAAACAATTTTTCACCCGTGGTTAATTAGCACATCAGTTAATTAGCACATCATTAAATTTTTTTTATGTCTAAAAAGATATACTTCGATATTGAAGCAAGAAACAAAATGAAGAAAGGCGTTGACACTTTGGCCAACGCAGTAAAAGTAACCCTGGGCCCCAAAGGCCGCAACGTGGTACTGGAACGCAAATTTGGCGCTCCCAGCGTAACCAAGGATGGTGTTACCGTTGCAAAAGAAATTGAACTGGAAGATCCAATTGAGAACATGGGTGCACAGATGGTGAAGGAAGTGGCTTCTAAAACTGCAGATATTGCAGGTGATGGTACTACTACCGCTACCGTACTGGCTCAAAGCATCATCAGCGAAGGCCTGAAAATGGTAGCTGCCGGTGCAAACCCAATGGACCTGAAACGTGGTATCGATAAAGCCGTTAGCATTGTGATTGAAAGCCTGAAATCTCAGAGCCAGACCGTTGGTAACGACAGCAAAAAAATTCAGCAGGTTGCTACTATCTCTGCCAACAACGACGAAACCATCGGTAAATTGATCGCCGAAGCTTTTGCCAAAGTAGGTAAAGAAGGCGTAATCACTGTGGAAGAAGCAAAAGGTACAGATACCACTGTTGATATCGTAGAAGGTATGCAGTTCGATCGTGGATATATCAGTCCTTATTTTGTAACCAACAGCGAAAAAATGCAGGCCGAACTGCAGAATCCATACATCCTGATCTATGACAAGAAGATCTCTACCATGAAGGATATCCTGCCGGTACTGGAAGCTGTTGCAAAAAGCGGCCGTCCCTTACTGATCATTGCAGAAGACCTGGAAGGTGAAGCACTGGCAACACTGGTTGTAAATAAATTACGTGGCACCATTAAAGTGGCTGCAGTAAAAGCTCCGGGCTTTGGCGACCGCAGGAAAGAAATGCTGACTGATATCGCGATCTTAACCGCAGGTACTGTAGTTAGCGAAGAACAAGGATTTAAACTGGAGAACGCTGACCTTACTTATTTGGGCCAGGCT
>JBJTMN010000444.1:0-8420 GCA_046070545.1 Ferruginibacter sp. | reverse complement strand
CCTCAATTAAAAGAAGAAAATGTAACCTATAAGATAGACAGCCTGAATATGGATGGTTATGTGGTGTACGACTCGGCCATAACCGGCAAACGACCGGCAGTACTGGTTGTACACGAATGGTGGGGCTTAAATGACTATTCAAAAAGACGTGCCCGTGAACTGGCAGGTCTTGGTTATATTGCCATGGCAGTAGATATGTACGGTAACGGTCAACGGGCCGATAACCCGGATCTTGCCGGAAAACTGGCAGGGCCTTTTTATCAAAACCCCGCCATGGCCAAAGCGCATTTTGAAGCGGCCCTGAACAAACTAAAAACCTATGCCCAGGTTGACACGGCCAATATTGGCGCCATTGGTTATTGCTTTGGTGGTGGTGTACTCCTTAACCTGGTACGCATGGGCGAACCTTTAAAAGGTATTGTTAGTTTTCATGGCAGCCTGCTGGGCACACCTGCCGATAAGAATTTACTCAAATCAAAAATACTGGTGCTCCATGGCGATGATGATAAGTTTGTGCCATCAACAGAAGTAGCTGCTTTTAAAAAGCAGATGGACAGCATTGGAGCTGCCTACACTTTCAAAAGCTACCCGGGTGCAACACATGCATTCACTAATCCGGATGCAACTGCCATGGGACAGAAATTCAATATCCCCATTGCCTATAATGCAGCAGCAGATACTGCTTCATGGAAAGAGATGAAGACCTTCTTTACAGGATTATTTAAATGAAAAACTACATAGGATTACGATGAAAAGGCAGTTTGAAAAAGCTGCCTTTTTTATTTACTTTACAGTGAATTGATCAAAACGATAATCCATGCCGGCAATAAATACCATTGATAAAGTGATTGAAGCTCTGGACGGCATCATTATACGATCGGAAGAAAACAATGATACGGCAGGATACTTTGCAGCGTTATACCATAAAGTGACAGCCAGGGTAAAACAGGGTATCATCAATAATGAGTTTGAAGACGGCCCCGGGATGGAACAACTGGATATACTGTTTGCCAACCGCTACATTGATGCCTATTTTGCCTGGAAGAACGGTCAACCGGTAACAGCATCCTGGAGAAAAGCATTCGATATCACAACCAGTTACTGGCCCATTGTGCTACAGCACTTATTAATGGGCATGAACGCACATATCAATCTTGACCTGGGTATTGCAGCTGCAACTGTATCCAATGGTAAGAACATCCTTGACCTGCAAAACGATTTCAATAAGATCAATACCATACTATCTTCGCTGGTTGCAGAAGTGCAGAACGAACTGGCTGATATTTGGCCAAGGTTAAAATGGATCCTTCAACGCACCAGGAATGTGGACGATTTTATGGTCGACTTCAGCATGCAGTTAAGCCGGGAAGGTGCCTGGAACTTTGCTTTAACCATTGCCGGTAAAACAGGTGCCGAACTGGATACACTGATTGCTGCAAGAGATAGTAAAGTTGCAGAAAAATCAAAGATTATTATATATGATGGCTTTTGGGCAAGCCTTGTATTTGGCATCATACGCCTGGGTGAACGTGGCACTATAAAACAAAAAATAGAAAAACTAACATTATGAGTGTACAGGAAGCATACGACAGCTGGTCGCAGCAGTACGATACCAACATCAATAAAACACGTGACCTGGAAGCACGGGCCCTGCGGGAAATGCTGGCTGGCATTACATTTGACAGCTGCCTGGAAATTGGCTGCGGTACCGGTAAAAATACAGCCTGGCTGATGACCAGGGCAAAAAAGATCACTGCCGTTGACCTCTCTGCCGAAATGCTGGCAAAGGCAAAGCAAAAGATCAGCAGCGAAAACGTGGAATTTCTACAGGCCAATATTTTAGAAGACTGGAATTTTACCAGTTCAAAATATGATCTCGTAAGTTTTAGCCTGGTACTCGAACATATTGAAGAACTGGAACCGGTATTCAATAAAATTTCAAAGATCATTACCACCGGAGGGTATGTGTATATTGGCGAGTTGCACCCGTTTAAACAATATAGCGGCAGTAAGGCAAGATTCACTACAGATGCGGGAGAGCAGGTGGTTTCCTGTTACAATCATCATCTTTCAGACTTTACAAATGCTGCAGCAAAACATGGTTTTATCATGGAAGGTATCAGGGAATATTTTGATGAAGATGACCGCAACAGCATACCAAGGATATTAAGCATTCTTTTGAAAGCACCATAACTATTTGCCGGTAATTTTGCCAATAAGTTGATCTAATAAAAAAGATATGAAAAAGATATTTGCAACACTAACAATCCTGCTTTGCCTGCAATATGGTTATGCACAGGTTTCATATTACAAAGGAGAATGGACCAGGTTGAATAAACAGGAACTTTTTTCAGGAATATTCAAGATCGGTTTAGATGCATCGGATCATGTAAAAGTTGAAATAGTGTGGACCTACCTGGCCACTGACAGTAGTAACAGCCAATTGCTTGAAATGTATAAAGGCAAAAAAGGCAGGTCGGGTATTGAATATGCTGAAGGAAATTTTTCTGCATCTGCCAATGATCTTACATTTGAAGGCCTGAGAGCAGATGACCCATTTACCATACTTGGGCTTGATAAATACCATCTAAAACTATCGGCTGATAAAAAAGTGATTTATGGAACCACCGAAACTGAAGGTAGCCATGAAGGAATGTTGTATGCTGTTAAACTACCTGATGCAGCCGGTGAAAAAGAATTTAAAGCCACAAAGGCAAGGGTTAAAAAATAAATATCCGTAAAATTGAATGCCATGAAAAAGTTATTGCTGTTTTTAATTACAGGTATGCCGGTCTTTTTTTTCTCCTGCAAAACCGGGCTTCAGGAAGAAGATGCTGTAAAAGTGAACCAGCAGGGAATTGAATATATGAATGCCGGGAAGTATGAAGAAGCATTGCATGCATTTTTAAAAGCCGTACAAAGCACCAAAATCTCCAGGGATTCAAAAGGAACCATTTACCGCAATATTGCCCTGACGTATAATGAACTGGATAAAAAAGACTCAGCTATTCATTTTTCTACCCTGGCTGCCAAATGTTACCGCAAAAACAGTTTTGATCATTTATTGAATTCGGCGGAAGTGGATATACTTACCGGTAAAACAGCCAGTGCGCTGGATCGTTTGCTGAAAGCAGTAAAAATCGATCCCGAAGATATGGCTGTAAATAATTCCCTGGGGCTGATTTACCTGGGAGATTATGATGTAAGCCTTACTGATTATGATAAGGCACTTACTTACAACGCCAAGGCATTTGATGTAAGCGGCAGCCGTGTTACAGAAGAAGTGCTTGCCCGCACTTTTTATAAAATGGAAAATTATGAAAAGGCTTCAACTCACTATGAACACCTGCTGGAGAACCATCCCGATATCATTTCCTATTCACTGGCAATGGGAATGATAAAATATAAAATGAAAAAAAGTGATGAAGCTGAAGTTCTCTTTGATAAAGTGATTGCAAAAGACAGTACTTACCGGGAAACCATCCATATATTCAAAGATAATAACCGTTAAAATAAATCACCTGTGTTTACTTTGCAGGTATTTTTCATGTATGATCATACTCATTGGTTTATCATACACTTTGCTTTCAACCCAGCTGATGATATCCAGGTAAGAGAACACCCTGGTTTCGTAGCGGTTCTTTTCAAACTGTTTAATGTTCTCCAGTAATTTTTTCAATCCGGGTTTTAGTTTTGCAGCAGATTCATACACATTATTCTTTAAAAATTTAAACATCTCCTCCTCCACTACCGTCATGTTTTCCATCCTCGACATGAAACGGAAAACTGATTTTATCAGAGATTCTATGATGGCATCGTTACCCAGTTCAAAATGCGCCATCAGGTGTAAAAGCCGGGCATAACATTGCAGGTCAATACGCATGTCAACAGGGCCGTTAATGATCTTCTGCAACTGGTCGATCGATTCATCGTAATTACCATTTCCAAAATACAGCAGGGCCGTTTTGTACTGGATTACCAGTACACGGTGCCTGTCTATATACATCTGGAATTCATCAAGTCCTTTTTCAATAACAGGCACCAGCTTCAACCCTTCGCCGAATGTGCCTTTCATCAGGTGCTGGTTAATTTTGGCACTGGTTAAATACACAAAGGCCTGCATGCGGAAATTATCGTGCTGGTTGGCCGGCTTCGACAAGGCAAAGCGCTCAAAACGGGCCAGGTATTTATCAAACTGTTTAAAATTGCGCAGGTTGAAATTTGCAGTAAGCAGGTTGTGCATGCCCTTAATGTAATGTCCTGTTTCAACAGTTATCATCATGGGTTCATTCTTAAAAAGATCGGCCCATTTTTTACTGTAGCGGAAGTACATCAGAAAATCCTGGCGTATAAAAGCATACCAGCAATAACTCTGGTACAGGTACAGCAGCTGGTAAAATCCGCTGATATTGTTTTCATCCAGTTGCAGGTTTTGTTTAAAGAACTGCTTTACGCCTTCTTCATCTTTTATATTTCGTGCATGGCCATACTTAACATACCATTGGTAAAGCTGCAGGGCAAGGTTTGATAAAGCCGTTATCTCATTACGTTGCTTGTTTACCGCGTTTGCTTCTTCTGTTAAGCGATCGGCAGCTCCTTCACCACTGCGGGTAATATGAAGTGTTTCTATCTTTTTTTCAAGCGAAATGATCTGTATCAAAAAACTTTCCTGGTGATAGCTTTTTGCAAGATCTTTTGCTCTTTCAAGAATCTTCAGACTTTGCAGGTACAGGCCCTTGTTATACAGTATCCGTGCATAATCCAGTTGTTCATGTAATTGCAGGTCGATGCTGTCACTGCTTTTCAGTAGACGCAGGCTGGCTAATAATTCCTTGTATAAATGTGCTTTCAGGTTTGCAAACTGCGGCTTCTCTATCCCCGGCAGTTTTTTTAATATTAATTTCTCATCGTAATCCTTTCCCTTATCAATGGCATCAAAAAGCTGGATAATTTTGAGATCTTCCCGTGACGAACTCCTTTTGATATAGAGCTTAAAATGCCGTTTCTCCGCCTTTTCAAGCGATTTTATCAGCTGAAATAATATGTCTGTTGAACGGTTGGGCATCATAAAGGCTGTTTACCAGAACCCTTTACTGCAAAGGGTTTTAGGTTGTAAAAATGCTTTTAGCATAATAAAATCAAGGCTAAATTGATTATGCCTGCAAAAATAGCCATCTTATATTTGTATTACAAAGACGGCAGATAATTCATACAGCGGCAATCGTTAAAATGGAACAATCAATCGTTAGAAGGCCAAAGAGGCCATTTTGCTGAACCCATCAGCATTTAAAGAGAATATAAATTTTTCATATAGCAAGCAATCGTTAAAAAGTCACTCCGTTTCTACGGAGTGGCAATTTATTTTGCAATTATAGGTAATAATTTCTTAACAAAGCAAATGTGCAGGAAATTATTTTCCGCCAAATACTTTCTTCAGGATATCGGTAACCTGTGCAGCGGGGTTTTTACGGATCTTTTGTTCTTCCAGGCTGATTTTCAGAAATAAACCACTTAAAGCCCTTTCAGTAACATAAGCAGTAAGATCTGTATTCACCGGGTTGAGCGTAAACTTATTGTATGTTGTAAAAACATCTTTCCAGTACCTGGTGGCATCAAATTTTACCAGGGAAGCTTCTATTACGGGCCTGAATTTTTCAGTAAGTTCTTTGGTGGTTACCGACTTTAAATAATCTGTTGCTGCAAAATCACCGCCACGTAAAATCTTCAAGCCATCGGTAATACTCATTTTTTTAATGGCATCCCAGAAGATAGTTCCCACGCCACTGGCAGCATCTTCGGCTGCACGGTTCATACTCAGGATGGCTTTGTCAACCATATTTCCCATTCCCAGTCCACGGAGTTTGGTCTCTACCTTTTTCGCTTCTTCCGGCATGAGTACTTTAATGGCAGCATCACCAAAGAAACCATTCAGTTTGCTGAGGCGTTTAGCGCTGCTGTCGGTGCCCACACGAAGGGCATCTTTTAAGCCATTGATTATTTCTTCGTTGCTGAGGCCACTGCCCGGTGTATTAGTGGATTTGGTGACTTTATCAAACAAACCTTTGATCGTTTGTGCAGACAGAGATTGAATACTGATAAGGGCAACAGATAAAAGGAGTATTATTTTCTTCATGAAATTTTTTAATGTTTATCAAACAAAAATAAAGCCATTGATGCTAAGAAAGGGTTAAAAATCAGTTATCATCTTTATTGACTAAATTCGCTTCAAATATTTGCCGTATGAAAAAATATATCCTGCTGATAGTTATAAGTATTTCCATGTTTGCAAAAGCCTTTGCCGAAGAAGGCATGTGGTTGCCTCAACTACTGCAAACGCTTAATGAAAAGCAAATGAAGCAAATGGGTATGAAGATCAGTGCTTCTGATATTTACAGCATCAGCAAGGGAAGCTTAAAAGATGCCATCGTTAGTTTTGGCGGCTTTTGTACAGCGGAAGTTATCTCTGACCAGGGATTATTGCTCACCAATCACCATTGTGGTTTTGATGCCATACAAAATCATTCCTCTTTACAAAACAATTATATCCGGGATGGGTTCTGGGCTTATAACCGCGACCAGGAGTTGCAGAACCCGGGCCTGTTTGCAACTTTCATCATCAGCATTGATGATGTTACCAGCCAGGTACTGAACGGGGTTACCAATAACATGACCGAAAAAGAGAGGCAAAGTGCCATTGACAAAAACCTGGCTACTTTAAAAACTTCTACAAAAAAAGAAAGTTACCAGGATGTTCTTATCCGCCCGTTCTTTGAAGCCAATAAATATTTCCTGTTTGTAACTGAAACTTATAAGGATGTTCGACTGGTGGGCGCTCCGCCTTCATCCATTGGTAATTACGGAAAAGACAGCGACAACTGGATGTGGCCGAGACATACCGGCGATTTTTCCATGTTCCGCATTTATGCAGATAAGAATAACAAGCCTACCGCCGGTTACTCGGCTGATAATGTGCCTTACAAACCAAAGCGCTCATTAAATATTTCGTTGGATGGGATCAAAGAGGGAGATTTTACCATGGTATTTGGTTTTCCGGGCCGCACAAACGAATACCTGCACAGCAGTGCCATTGAACAAACGGTAAAACTAAGCGATCCGGCCAAGATCGGCATTCGTACCAAAGCGCTGGGCGTTATTGATGGTTTTATGCGTAAAGATGAAGGCATCAAAATTCAGTATGCCGCAAAGTATGCAAACATATCAAACGCCTGGAAGAAATGGCAGGGCGAAGTACTGGGACTTACCAAAACAAATGCCGTTGAGAAGAGAAAAGAATATGAAAGCAATTTTGAAAAGATCGTAATGAGCAGGCCGGAATACAACCTGGCATACATTGAATTACTGAAAAGCCTGAAGCAGGCTTACACTGATATTGAGCCTTATGCTTATGCCCGTGATTATTACAATGAGATCATCCCAAGGGTTGAACTGTGGGGTATTGCCGCCGATATGAATTCACTGGTTACAGCTGCAGCCAAAGATGAAGCTGCTTATACAAAACGTAAGACTGAAGTACTTGCAAAACTCGAAGAATCTTTCAAAGAATATAATGCAGGAGTGGATCAGAAATTATTTGAAGCATTGATGGATATGTATGTGAAAGATCAGAAGCCTGAATATATTTCTCCTGTTTTTAAAGCCACTATGGAGCGTACCGCAAATTCGGTTGCTGCTTTATCAGAAGCCGTTTACAAACAAACTGCTTTTAGTTCTTTAGATAAGATCAAAGCTTTGCTGAATGGAAGTACGGACGAGGTTGTAGCCGCCATAAAAAGTGATGTTGCCGGGCAGCTGTATGCTGATATTCAGAAAACCTATGTAAGCAATGTATCGCCCAGGCTGAATGAACTGCAATCGGATATTAACCGCCTGCAACGCAATTATATGAAGGCGCAGATGGATGTTTTCAGCAACAAGGCCTTTTACCCCGATGCCAACAGTACCCTGCGTGTTACTTATGGCAATGTAAAAAATTACCAGCCCAGGGATGGCGTAAAATACGACCTGCAAACCTATATGGAAGGCGTGATGGAGAAATATGTGCCCGGTGATTATGAGTTTGACCTTCCTAAAAAAATGATAGACCTGTACAATAAAAAAGATTTTGGCAGATGGGGTGTAAATGGCCGCCAGCCGGTTTGTTTTATTGCTTCTAATCATACAACCGGGGGTAATTCGGGCAGTCCCGCTTTGAATGCAGACGGTAACCTGGTTGGGTTAAACTTTGACCGTGTTTGGGAAGGAACGATGAGTGATATCAATTACGATGCATCGATCTGCCGCAATATTATGGTTGATATACGCTACGTAATGTTCATTATTGACAAATATGCAGAAGCTAAGAATTTAATTGCTGAAATGAAGTTTGTGAGCAAGAAAGGAAAGAAGTAAAAGAGTATACA
>JBJTMN010000443.1:0-15497 GCA_046070545.1 Ferruginibacter sp. | reverse complement strand
TCGTGGATATGATCGGCAGATAATTTTTGCTCGGCAAGAATGGTCTGCCCTTGCACACGGTCTGATGTAACATCGTCATCCGATTCACTATTACAGGCTTCAATGGAACAGCGATCAGGGTAGTTGCCTTTGAAATGACAGGTATCAACAACAATTCGGTCAATAGTGCCGGGCGTTGCAAGTTTTACAATTACCCAATCACGGTTACCCGGCGTGCGATTGCGTTTGGTTTCCCAACCATCGCCCATATTAACACCACGGCCTGGCATGATAAGATTACCCATGGCGCTGAAGAACATATCATTGCAGGCAATGGCTTTGCCGCCATTGATGGCTGCAGCAAGATCAATTTCCGCATCAGCCGAAACAGCTTCCCAGTTCATAAAAACTTCGCCATACACCCTCAATCTTGCTACGCCCCCATCCGGGTAAATATGCAGGCGGACATGTGTGTAAATTTCATTGCTGTTGCTTTCATAAAAATTTTGTGAGCCTGCATCCAAATGTGATTTGGGCAGAATCTCTGTCCATGCAATATCTTCCCAGTTCTTTACCGGGTCAGCATCATTTAAGTAGACCGCTTCTACAGATGCATGTGGCGGATGATTGCCCAGAAAAAAGTTGGTATCAATATCAAAGCCAACAATTTTGCCGGGTGTAGCCAGCTGCAGTACAGCCCAGTCGTGGCCGGGTGTACGTTTACGGCGGCTTTCCCAGCCATCCATCCATTTACCACGGTCAGTATATTTATCAGTAATAAAAATTCCTCTTGTTGGTTTAATGAGGTTTTCTTTTTCTGCAAAAAAATCATCAGTAGCAAATAACACTTTGCCTCCAAGCCTTTCGGAAGCCAGGTCGGTTAGTTGTGCAAATGCCGGAGCTTCTTTAATAATTTCCTTTACTTTTTCAAAAGCCATTGTCCTGCGTTTTTGTGTATTATTTTTTTAAGCTGGTAAACGGTTATGCCGTTCACAATTGTTTGCTGTGTGGTTCCGTATAATTTTTCTCCATTGTAGGGTGAGCAATTATGCCGATGCAAAATATCTCCGGGCTTAACCTCAAATTGTTCATCCGGGTTCCATATAACCAGGTCGGCATCATAACCCACAGCCAGCTTTCCCTTCTGTTTATCTGCCTGTAAAAATCTTGCCGGGTTTTCAGTAAGCAACGGAATGAATTTTTCAACCGGGATCTTTCCTCTCATTCCTGTCCAGGCTGCCGGCAGTAAAAACTGTAATCCGGCAATGCCTCCCCAGGCTTTTTGCAGGTTACCGGTCTCCGGTTCTTTTATATCGGGCGGTGCCGGCGAATGATCGGTTGCAATAAAATCAAGTACCCCATTTGCCAGCGCTTCTTTAAGCTGCTGATTGTTTTCTTTTTCACGTATAGGCGGCGCACATTTATACAGGCAATTTGAATCGGGGATATCTTCGGCATTAAAGTATATGTAATGGGCACAGGTTTCTGCAGTGATGGGTAAACCCTCTTCTTTTGCTTTTTGTATTTTTATTAATGCCTCTGCAGATGATACGTGTACGATATGTGTTTTACAACGATGTTTGCGGCAAAGTTTTATCATCAGGTCAATGGCATCATTCTCCCATTTTTTTGGACGACTTTCAAGATAATACCTGTAGCTATTGGGGAAATCTGAAAATTTATTATCAACTTCTTTTTTAAACAATTCGCAATGCGCCAGTAAAGGCAGGCCGTATTTTGCAATGACGGGCATGGCAGCATCTATTTCCTTTTCGTTCACATGGGGAAACTCATCAATACCCGAATGTGTAAGAAAACATTTGATACCCAAAACACCGGCCTGCATCAATCCTTCCAGCTCGTTTTGATTTCCGGGTATCAATCCTCCATAAAAACCAACATTCACATGCAGTTTGTTTTTGGATGCTTCCAGTTTTTCATTAAATGCATACACGGTTGTTGTAACGGGGCTGGCATTCAAAGGCATATCAACCACAGTTGTAATACCACCTGCGGCAGCCGCCTGTGTTGCCGTATCAAAACCTTCCCAATCGGTTCTGCCAGGCTCATTGATGTGTACATGTGCATCAATAATGCCGGGCATTATAATATGATCGCCAGCATCTTCTGCCCCGTCGACTTTATGATGATAAATTGCAGAGATGCTATTATTTTCAATACACAAGGTTGCCGGCTGAAGTTTTCCCTCAAACCAGCAACGGTTACTGTATATCATTTTTTTATTTTTCACACTTTTTTTCGGGGCTAAAGCCCACAATTATTATTGCATTATTATCCCTGGCCTGAAGGCCAGGGCAATTCAGTGTTCAATTTAATTGCTCCACCCTTTAGGGTGGAGATACAATTCTAAAAAGCCGGGGCTTTACTTTAGCCCACATTTTATTTATACAATCCCATCAAAACTTTTTCAGGTGTGATGGGTGCAGCGTAAGCAATACCAGCAGCCGGGTTAAATGCAAGCACCGCATTGCGGATAGCGAAGTAGGCACCAATGCCGTACATCAGCGGCGGTTCGCCTACTGCTTTTGATTTAAAGATGGCCATATCGTTTCCATCTGTGTTCAAAAATTTTATATCAAGCGTTTTAGGAACCGCATAGATATCCGGTATCTTATAGGTTGATAACGCGTTGGATAATAATTTACCTTGATCAGTATAGATCACTTCTTCCATCGTCATCCAGCCTACGCCCTGCACAATGCCGCCTTCGCACTGGCCCTGGTCAACAGCCCTGTTCATGCTGCTGCCAAAATCATGCACCACTTTTACAGCATCAATTTCATAAGTGCCACGCAAACAGTCTACCGTTACCGTTGTTAATGCAGTGCCATACACATGGTAAGCAAAGGGGTGGCCTTTTTCAATGGTTTTATCAAAATTGATGATGGGGGTGGCATAGTGTCCCTTTGCACTCAGGTTGATGCGCTTCATAAAAGCCTGCTGTACCAGGTTCTTCCAGTTGAAAACAGAAGCTTCGTCGTTAATGTAAACAACTTCATCTTTTATTTCAATGATCTCATCTTCATTATCCGTCAATTCAGTTTTAATAAATGAGAACAGGCGTTCTTTGATCTGGTTGCATGCATCCAGCAATGCTTTCCCATTCAGGTCGGCGGTAGAGCTTGCTGCAGAGGGTGATGTATTGGCAACACGGGTTGTATTGGTTGTTTCCAGTTTTATTTTACCGGGATCTACTCCAAAACAGGTTGCTGCAACCTGCAGCATTTTTGAATTGACTCCCTGCCCCATTTCAACAGCACCGGTGCTTACCCCAACTGTGCCATCGCTGTACACATGCACCAGTGCCCGGGCCTGGTTCATCATGGTGTTGGTAAAAGAAATGCCAAAACAAACAGGCATCAATGACCAACCTTTTTTGTAGAACTGGTTTTGTTCATTGAACCATTCCACTTCCTTTTTTACCGATTCTGAATTATAAATATCCGTCGCTTCATCCCAGCAATTCTTTGCCTGGCATTCTTTTACAATTTGCCCGTAAGGAAATTCATCACCGTTATCCAGCATGTTCTTTCGCTGGATAATATCAGTATCCACTTTTAATGATTTTGCTGCATGATCAATGGCAGCTTCCATCACAAACATACCCTGAGGGCCCCCAAAACCACGGAAGGCCGTATTGGGCGGCAGGTTTGTTTTGCAGGAATGTGCAGTTACCAATACATGCGGAATATGGTAACTGTTGGTTGCATGAAATAAAGTGCGCTCTAAAATGGCCGGAGAAAGATCGGCTGCAGCACCTCCGTTCTGGTAAAAAGTTGCTTCGTAGGCTATGATGTTCAGGTCAGCATCAAGCCCTATCTTATAATCGCTGCTGTAAGGATTTCGCTTGCCTGTCATCCGCATATCTTCCATTCTATGCGGAATGCATTTGGCGGGGCGTTTTAATATCCAGGCAACCATGGCAGCCATAGCGCCCCAGGCAGATGCCTGGTCTTCTTTGCCTCCAAAGCCGCCACCCAGGCGAGGCACATCCACCTCCACTTTATTCATGCCCACACCCAACACCCGTGCAACGGTGCGTTGCACCTGTGTAGGCCCTTGGGTAGAGGAGAATATTTTTACACTATCGTGTTCTGTTGGATAGGCATATGCACCCTGTGTTTCCAGGTATAATTGCTCCTGGCCACCCGATTCTGTTTGTCCTTCAAAAATATATTTACAGGAAGTAAAAGCTTCCTGCACATTTCCTTTTACAAATTTCCTGGACGGGCTTAATAATTTTCCCTGTGCAAACGCCACACGCGGATCTGTAATTATGGGCAGCGGTTCAATTTCAATCTTTATTTCTTCGAAAGCTTCTTCCGCTGCATCTTCATTTTCTGCAACAATTAATAAAACAGGCTGGCCACGGTAATGAATTTCAGTATCAGCCAAAAAAGGTTCATCAGGAAAAATGCCTCCTATCTGGTTCTCCCCGGGTATATCTTTATAAGAAAATATCTTTACAATGCCTTCCATTTGCGCAGCAGCAGAAAAATCAAGGCTGGTTATTTTTCCATGAGCAATGGGTGAATCAAAGACCTTCACAAACAACACTCCCTCCATTACAGGTATATCATCCACGTATATGGACCTGCCTGTTACATGGTGGGTTGCATCAATATTTCCAATCGTATTATCCATACTTTGCCAAAAGGCGGTTGAGTTAAGGCTGCAAAATATTTTTTACTGCAATAGCTGAATTTTTATCAATGATTTGAAAGTGAGCCAGGAATAACTGGCGCAACAGTAATCTTTTATAGTCAGCAGTTCCTCTTGCATCACTGATGGGCGCAATTTCTGTATGCATAACTTCAATAGCTGCTTTCAAATTCTCTGAATTGATCGTCTTACCTTCTAAAAAAGAACAGGTTTCTGCCAGGTATTTCGGGAATGGTGCCACGCCTCCTGCGGATAGGTGGATCGCATCTACAACACCGTCATTACTCAAACCAAGCTGGCAGGCTGTATTCACGCTGGCTATATCCAGATGTGTACGCTTGCTTACTTTTTCAAAATTGAAATTATTTTTTTGCGGCGGGGCAAAAATTATCTTTTCAATGATCTCATCTGCAGCTTTATCGATCTGTTTATACCCTTTGTAAAAATCTTTCAGTTTCACAACTCTTGTTGTTCCTTTTTTACTCAGCAACAATTCGCTATCCAGCGCCAGCAGGAAAATACTCATATCGCCAATGGGTGATGCATTTACCAGGTTACCTGCCATGGTAGCCATATTGCGTATGGGAGTTGAGGAAATAAGTTTGATGTGTTTTTTCAGATCGGGGAAGAAATTCTGTATGAGTGCTGATTCGGCAAATGCTGTTACAGTAACGGCCGCACCAATATGGCATTGCCCGTTCTCAAATTTAATTTCCCGCAATTCATTGTTATCAAACAAATGCTCGATGGCCGACTTTTTTACCGTGAGCGCTTTTTGCACAAGCAGATCAGTTCCGCCACCCAGTTTTAATTTTTGTGCTGCCGGATTTATTGCCGGCGCTGTTTCTTTTATCTTTCTCTGCAATTGGATAAGCCTTTCTTTTATCTGCAGGAAATACCCGGGAATAAATTTATTGTCAACCAGCCAGGCAATGGTTTCCTGTTCAGGTTTATCGTTGATCTTCTCCGATAGAATGGCTGCAGCCCTTTCGATGGATTTATAACCGGTACATCTGCAGATATTACCATCAATTGCTGCAATAGCTTCGTCATATTCTTTGGTAGTATTGTTCAGTACAAAACCCGTGAACGACATTACAAAACCAATGGTACAAAATCCACATTGTGTTCCGTTGGTATCTACCATTGCCTGCTGCACCGGGCTTAGCTCATTCATATTGATCCCTTCTACCGAAACAATATGCTTACCCTGTGCATTACCCAAAGGCATTAAACAACTTGTCATGGAACGGTAAACCAGTTTGCCGTTTTCAAGATCACCTACCAAAACAGTGCAGGCGCCACAGTCACCTTCGCGGCAACCGATCTTGGTACCAACCAGCCTTTTATAATACCTGATATAATCAAGCACAGTACTACCTGAAGCCTGTGTGGCATGTACCAGCTGGTTATTTAAAATAAACTGAATCATTCAATAGTCAGTTTTAATTGTACTTTCACTCCATTTTTTAAAAGCCTCCAAAGCTTCTTCCCTTAATATTTGTTTGGTAAATAATTTTCTTTCGGCAATGGGTCTGGCAATTTCTTCATAAATGAACTGGTCATCAAAATGGATGGCTGTAGCGTCTTCCTTTGAATTGGCATAAAATAATCTGGCCGGCCTTGCCCAGTAAATAGCCGCCAGGCACATCGGGCAGGGTTCACAGCTTGTATAAATTTCGCAACCATCCAGCTGAAAACTGTTCAATAATGTACAAGCGCTTCTTATTGCTACTATTTCAGCATGCGCAGTGGGATCGTTGGTTGCAGTAACCTGGTTTACGCCACGGGCAATTATTTTACCATCCTTTACCACAACGGCTCCAAAGGGACCACCTTTACCTTCTTCAACATTATGTATAGACAAGCGGATCGCTTCTCTCATAAATTCAGGAATATCTTTAGTCATATTGTAATTATTAAATGACAGCATGCAGCAAGTACAGCACTGTATTGATAGAGCGGCAGGTAGCAAGCATTCGTCAACATTAAAAATACTGAATTGGCGCAACGCAGACAAATATCATAATCGTTCACATTCCGGTCAACCTGAATTGCAACATCCGTTTATTATATTTGTAAATATGAATTCTGTTACTGCTGCCTTTTCCAAAGAACAACGTGTCAATGCCATTCAACGCCTCACGGCTTTGTGGGCGTTTACAGAAAGCGGGTTGGGCGGAATCATGCATGCGCTGCAAATACCATTCACAGGTTTACTGGTTGGTGGTATGGCTGTGATCATGATCTGCCTGATCGCCGAATTTTCGGAACATTCATACAGGCAGATCTTAAAATGTGTAATGGTTGTTTTGATAGTGAAGGCCATGGCCGCACCATTCACGCCGGTTACCGCCTATATTGCTGTTTCGTTCCAGGCTTTATCAGGCTTTGCACTTTTCAGTTTAATGCGGGTAAATTATCTCAGCATCCTTTTGTTAAGCACTATTGCCATGATAGAATCTGCCATTCAGAAACTGCTGGTGCTTACTTTGTTCTTTGGCCAGTCGATTTGGAAAGCCATGGACAACATGGTTGCCTTTGCCGGTAAACAACTTGGCTATATGGTTGCAAACGGAAGCTTTTGGATAATGGTGGTTTACCTGTTCATTTATATTGCCGGAGGTTTTTTTATTGCCTGGCTGGCTTGGCGCACTATCAGCAATTTTGATACATCAACCCCTGAATTCGTTCTAAAAGAATTTTCCGCTGTTGACAGGGATCTCATAAACAGTAGCGGTACCAATAAAAAACGCAGTTACAAAAAGATCTGGATACTGTTAATCTTATTGGTTATTTTATCAGCCTTGCTTTTCTTTTTTGCAAAAGATGCAAAACAAGGCTGGCTGGAAGTTATTAAAACAATTACCTGGACCCTGTCGGCTATGCTGCTATGGTTCGTGCTGATAGGCCCCCTGTTTACAAAAGGTATTCAAAAACTATTGAAGAAAAAAGAAAGCAGGTATAGTGATGAAGTAGCAAAAGTATTATCTTTTTTGCCGGTATTAAGCGGACTCACCAATGCAGCCTGGCAGCAAAGTAAGCAGCACCGTGGTTTTAGAAGATGGCAGTTTTTTTTCACTGTCTTGATTTATGCGGCACTTACCTGGTCTGAGCCAGGTATTGCTGAACAAAATCTCACTAAAAATCCCGTATGAGTATTTATATTTTTTCGAGGCCCATACGAAGTGGTAAAACAACAGAATTGCTGGAGTGGAGTAACCTTCAAAAGAACATTGCAGGTATTTTAATGCCCGATATAAACGGTTGCAGAAAAATATTCAACATACATACAAAGGAAGTTTTTGAAGCCGAATGTATTGATCCTGCCATCACAGATGCGCCACTTACTGCTGTTGGCAAATTCCATTTTTATACTGCTGCTTTTGAAAAAGGCAATTCAATCGTACAGCAAGCCTTTAACCAGGCGCCCGGCTGGCTGATCATTGACGAAGCCGGGAAGCTTGAGCTGAAGGGCCAGGGATTCTATCCTGCCGTAGCAGATGCAGTAAAATTATACAGCAATAAAGACAGGCAGGGAAATTTACTGATCACAGTACGGGATAGTTTATGTGAAGAAGTGATCTCCTTTTTCAGTATTACTGATTGCAAAGTAATTGACAGACTGGATTCGATCAGGTAGCAGCAAAAAATCCCCGCTTTTAAGCGGGGATGTGAAAATAATTATTGTTTCTTACTCATGCATGATCATGATCGGCATCTTGCTATGATAGGTGAGTGTTTTTGTTCTGCTGCCACTTAATAACTTACCAATGAAAGAACGATTCTTCTGAATAGCAATGATCAGGTCAATATTCCTGCTTTCGGCAAATAAATTGATCGCTTCATCCACATCAAATAACCGCATAAAATAAAACTCGGGATTATAATCTGCAAACATCTGTTTCAGTTCCTGTTTCTCTGCTTCGTAGTTTTCTGTTAATGAAATATAATGTTCGTTATCAACATTCACAATATGTAGTTGAGGCTTAAATACATTCAGGAAATCTTTGATCGGTGCAGAAGGTGTGCTGTTCAACGTATTTTTAAAGTCGGATGTAAGCATTACATTTTTAATCGGGCTGAAAGTGGCATTTTCCGGAACGATCAAAACCGGGCACACTTTTCTTTCTGCCATTTTTAAAGTATTGCTTCCAAAAAACACCTGCGCAATAGCTGATTTACCGGTAATTCCCATAATGACCAGGTCGGCCCTGCGGTGCCTGGCTGCTTTTTCCAATCCATCAACAAAATCAGATTCTTCATGAGCAAGCACTTCCATTTTCACAATATTCTCTTCCATCAGATCTGCTTTCAGTTTTTCAAGGCTTTCTGTTACAGCAGCAGCTTCGGAAGCCTTACTGTAGCTATGATACAGAACCATAGATACACCATAATGGCCCGTCAGGAGTTGAGCGGCATATTTGGCAGCATTTAATGAAGTTTCAGAAAAATCAACCGGGACTATTACTGTAGTCATAAATTGTAGTTTTGTTTAATTGTATACAAATTTACTTTATTTATGCCTCAATTTTCTATTTAACGGTGCTTTTTTGCTGAACGAATACCTTATTTAAAGCCTGTTTTCAGGTACTGATTATTTATCTTTGCCGCCCATGGCTCAAAAAAAATTAGAACGTTTTGCTGCAATAAAAACTTTCTCCAATGTGTTGGAATATCCTTCGGGTATGAAAGGAATGTGGCATCATTTCTTTAAAAACAGCAATCCTGTAATTCTTGAACTTGCCTGCGGCAGGGGCGAATATACTGTTGGCCTTTCGCAATTGCATCCGCAGCAGAATTTTATTGGTGTTGATGTAAAGGGAAACAGGATGTTCATTGGTGCTAAAAAATGCCTGGCAGAAAATTTAAGCAATGCGGCTTTTTTACGTACGCAAATTGAAAAAATAACAGACTATTTCAAGGCAGGAGAATTGGATGAAATATGGATCACATTTCCGGATCCGCAACTACGCATTTCAAAGGCAAAAAAAAGATTAACCCATCCCCGGTTTTTAAGGTTATATCAGCAAATAGTAAAGCCGGGTGGTTTTATTCATTTGAAAACAGATTCCCCCGACCTGTATCGTTTTACAAAATTAGTTGCTGAACTTTATGATCTTACAATTGTTGAAGATTCGGACAATGTGTACAGTGCAGCATTTGTAAAAGAGGAGCTGAAGATAAAGACCCATTACGAAAGCCTGGATATTGCACAAAGCAAAAAAATTCATTACCTGAAATTTACATTACCGCAGCAGATAAAAGATTTGGATGAACAGCTGCAGCAATTAATACAAAAAAATGAACAGCTGGATTGAAGGCGAGGATTTTTATTACAATGAGCAGGGCTTTATTGTACTCACTGCCAGGTATCATCTCAACAGGGGCCATTGCTGTGGCAATGGTTGCAGGCATTGCCCGTATGAATACATCAATGTTCCCGATCCAAAACGTAACGAATTGTTATCTTTAGCACCTGATGGCAAAGAAAATAACCAATCATAAAGCAAAGACAGTTAAGGCCGGGCAGCCAAAAAGCCCGCAGAAAGAATACAGTTTTTTTACAGATGTTTTTGATGTGGTAAGGCAGATACCCAAAGGAAGAGTAACATCCTATGGTGCTGTTGCTGCTTACCTGGGCACTAAGTTAAGCGCCCGTATGGTAGGCTGGGCAATGAATGCAGCACATACGGCCAAACCAAAGGTTCCGGCACAACGGGTAGTAAACAGGAACGGTATGCTAACCGGCAAACATCATTTTGCAACACCCACCACCATGGAAGAGCTCCTGAAAAAAGATGGTGTTGCAGTAAAGAATGATACCGTGGTTGATTTTAAGGAACGGTTCTGGAACCCGTCAGAAGAACTGGCATTATAATTTTACGATCAGGTCCCGATAAAAAGCTACATTATACCGGGTATTTCAATAAAATAATTTACCATGAGCCATACGCTACATACAGGCAATGTTTCTTTCGTTAACCACGAAAAAAAATACATCATCATTGAATACGAAGTGAATGGCAAGAAGAAGGTGGTGAATGGCAAGGTTGATGAAAAAAATCTGAAAGCAAAACATGTTTTTCATATTGGGGATACCGTAAGCTTTACAGTAGGTTTATCCGGCCGGGGAGATAAGATGGTAGCATCAGATATTAAGTTCTTATACAACAATGCGCTGGATGTGCTCATCAATAAAGCCAGGACGGAAAATAATTTTACCGGTTATCTGAAAATTATAGATAATAAATACTACGTAAAAGAAAGTGACAGCTAC
This sequence comes from Ferruginibacter sp., assembly GCA_046070545.1. Taxonomy (GTDB): domain Bacteria; phylum Bacteroidota; class Bacteroidia; order Chitinophagales; family Chitinophagaceae; genus Ferruginibacter. The sequence goes on along the minus strand of JBJTMN010000443.1, from coordinate 4,555 downwards.
CTTTTTTTTCCTGTAATCATCTCTCCCTTGCAGGTTAAACCCAGCGATGAAGAACTAAACGAAGCAGTAACTTTTGCACTGGATAATCTTGATAAAAAGGAAAAAATAACAGCATCCCTGTTTACGCTTAAATTCATTCCCGAATATTACTCTGCCGAAAGAGCACTCAAAAAAAATGAACCCATCACTGCTGAAATTTACAAGATCACCGAATATGGTATTTACCTGAATGTATTTGGAGAGAGGGTGCAGGCAAAGATCCCGCCAACTGCTGGGCATTTACCGGCTGACTTAAAAGTTGGCGACAAGATAAATGTGCGGATAATTTATTTCAGCAAAACCAAGATCGTAGTGGAGCCCGTTCTATAATTCATCAAGCTCTGATTCGCTTATCTGTAATTGCAGCAGTATCTTAAGTTTTGATGGTGCTGTCATGGCAAATAAAAAAAGTACAACAACCATAAGTGCAAGGAAAGCGTAATTTCCGGTAAGAAAAAAACAAATAATGCAGAAAATGGATGGCCCTTCAAGCAGTGCCCATTGTACGATACAGGCCGACCGGTACATACCAAATTTTTCCTTTACAGGGATCTGCATTTCCCGGAGCTGCAATAATTTCCTTTTGAAAAAGCTCATCCCGGCAAATATTCCACCCGCTGTTATGATCAATGCCACAACCTGTAATACTTTATCAAGTTCCTTTGCCGGTGAGTCAATTGCTTTGCTATACGTAAGATAAATACAAACAGAGGCAAATAATACCTGCCCTGTCATTAAAGCTTTGTGAATGATATTTAATGCTTTTATAGCGCCTCCCTGCTGCATCATATTTAGTTATAATAAGGGCTTATCATCAGGTAAACCAGCACACCGGTTACAGCCACATAGAACCATACAGGCCAGGTAATTCTTACCAGTTTTTTATGGCTTTCATATTCGCCTGTCAATGCCCGGTATGCAGTAAATAAAATAAAGGGTAAAATAATTGCTGCCAGTGGAATGTGGGTAAAGAGAATAATAAAATAGATCGTTCTGCTTATCCCTTCTCCTCCAAACTTTGTTTCACCGGCAAAAAGATGATGTGCGATGTATGAAAGCAGAAATAATACTGATAGCAGAATTGCTGTGAGCATGATCTTTTTATGCAGCGCATATTTTTTTTGTTTGGCAGTAAAAAGCCCCGCCAGTAATAGAACAGCAACCATTGAATTGATGATCGCATTGGCCTTTGCAAAAAGGTGTACATCAAATCCAAGATCAACCTGCAGTTTGTACCTGCTTAAAACCACTACTGCAGCAAAAACCACAACAGAAACGGTGTAAATTAAAAACCTTGCTTTTTTATCATTCTTTGTAAGTGAGGGCTGTAACATGATTATGCTCTTTTTTCCTGTTTGTTTTTCTGTCGGTTAAAAATAATTACCACAATAAATACAATTCCTATGGCAGTAAATATCAAAGGTAGAATGGGTATAAATTCCCGGAACACGGAAGGTTTTTTCCTGTCTTTTTCCAGCATCAGCAATGGTATATCCTGCACCAGCCTGGTTTGTTTTACGGTATCAAAACCGTTATACCAGCCTCTTACTACAAAGCTGCTGTCGAGCAAAAAGAAATTTTCGGTATGTATGAATGCGCTGTCAACTTCGGTATCTGCAAGGCCGGCCTTTAATTCATTCAATGCAAAATCATATATCTCCTTTTTATTACCGGTTACAAACCACCAGCTGTCGTGGTTGGCATTAAAGCGATCGGCAAATTTTCTAAGCTGTGGTACCGAGTCATGCTCAGGATCTACACTGATTGAAATGAACTGCACAATACTGTCGTTCTTTAAAAATGAATCCTGCAATCTTTTCATACTGCGGGCAAGGCCCGGGCAAATGCTTGGGCATCTTGAAAAAAAGAAATCAACCACAATGATCTTTCCGTGCAGATCGTACAATGAAACTTTTTTACCCAGCTGGTTTGTAAATTCAATGTTCTTTACTTTATGCCAGATGGTATCTGTGATGGTTTTGCCGTTCTTTTCAATTACATCAACCCTGTCAGGCGTAAAATACCTTCGGGGCATTACAGCTGCATCTTTACTTAAGTAGTCAACTATAAAATATCCCGCAAATGGCATCACCATGGCAAGCATCAATGCTAAAACTGCTTTTTTATTCATAACCTGTTTTACGCTGCAAATTTACGGCAATGCAAATCATTTTATCTATAAAACAAAAAACCATCCCAACAGTTGGGATGGTTCATGTTTTATTTTTTAAAATCTTATGGTTTTGCTTCTTTCTCTACTGCTGGCGTTGCATGCTGCTCTGTTTGGGCAGGATGAGAGCGGCCATTGGTATTACGCAGGTTCTTCCAGCTATTGCCATCCCAAAGGAATGCGGCTATAAACCACACAAATAACATCAGCGGAACAACAATTGTCATGATCATGTTACGGATCTCATCGCCCAGGTGCATGAAAATAGACACAATGTAATAAGCTTTTAACAGCGTTAGTATGGCGATAGTCAGCTTTGTAGTAATAACCGGAACATAGCTCCATTGTCCATGTTTTGCATACAACAAATAACCAAGACCCAGTTCAATGACCGTCAATAAAGATAAAACCCAAAATGTTTTCCAGATACGCCCTGTACCGGATGCATGTTCCGGTGCATGTGTAATTTCGGGAGAAGAAACTTGTGAACTCATAATAATATTTTAATAGTACTGTTAATTAATTTTTATACAAGATAAAAGCAAAGGAATACAAATACCCAAACCAGGTCTACAAAGTGCCAGTATAATCCTGCTTTTTCGATCATTTCATAATGTCCGCGCTGGTCAAAATGGCCAAGCCTTGTTTTAATAAGCATTACCACGTTGATGATAACACCGCTGAATACGTGGAATCCGTGGAATCCGGTTATACCAAAGAAATAACCACCAAACGCAATTGGTCCTGGCGTTGCAACTTCCTGGCCATTGAACATAACTTCAGGACCCCATGGATTTTTACTTACGGTGGTTCCCCAATGCTCAATATGACCATTTACTAAAACTGCATGATCTCCGGTTATTAAGTGCGTCCACTCCCATGCCTGGCAGCTTAAGAACGCCAGGCCACCAAGAATGGTCAGTACCATATATTTTTCAACGCCTTTCCTGTTCATCTTATGTCCTTCATGAACGGCGAGCACCATGGTTACCGAACTGAAGATCAGTATAAAGGTCATTAAGCTCACAAAAGCCAATGGCAGGTTTGCGTGCCCTGCAAAAGGGAATGCATTGAACACATGGTTGGGGTCGGCCCAATGATTTACGCTAAAACGGATGGTACCATAACTGATAAGGAATGCCCCAAAAGTAAAAGCATCACTCATTAAAAAGTACCACATCATCACTTTACCATAGCTTATATTGAAGGGACTTCTTCCTCCGTTCCACCATTTGGTATTTGTTGGTATCGCTGTTGTTGACATAATTCTTAAATTCTATAATAAAAGCTGATAAATAATTTTCGTTACCGGATCATTATTAAAAATATCAATAAATAGATCCAGAGTATATCTACAAAGTGCCAGTAAGTACTTACCAGTTCAACCGGAACACTGTTGTAGGTTCTTGTTTTAGTACTGAATGCTTTTGCAAACAGTACGATCATGGCTATCAGGCCTCCCAGTACGTGTGCGGCATGAAGGCCAACAATTACATACAGGAAATCACTGGAAACATTTTTTCCTAATGGTATTCCATGTTTCCAGAACTGCTGAAAACCCAGTAATTGAAAAACAATAAAAAGAACTCCCAATGCCAGCGTAGCTACTACCAGGCTGCGGTATTTCTGCATCATCCTTTGCTTAAAAGCCTTTCCTGCCAGGTAAATGGTAATACTGCTCAAAATTATTGCTGCAGTACTGTACCAAAAAAACAGGGGCAGCTCAAAACTTTGCCAGTTTGCCTGGTTGCGTTTTACTATATAAGCACTCGTTAACCCTGCAAACATCATCAGCAAACTGCCAATGCCCACCCACAGGGTAAATTTATGCGGATGAATTTTTTTTCTTTGTTCCATTGCCACTGTACTCATATCACTTTATCCCAAAAGGGAATTTAAAATTATTATACTAAACTTAATGTACTGCCCTGTTGGCAAACAATGCCAGCAGAACGATCATCAGGTAAAAATATGAACTGAACATCACCCTTCTTGCACTTTTTGCATCCATGCGAACAAACCGCAACACACTTGCGTACACCATCCACAGGTTGCAAACCAGCAGAATAACCAGGCTGGTTATGCCGGCGATACCTGTGTAATAAGGAACAAATCCCATGGGTATCATCAATGCGCTGTAAATGATACTTTGCATTGCGGTGAACTTGGTGGGTCCCTTATCGGCAGGCAGCAATTTAAACCCGGCTGTTGTATAATCCTTATGTGCCAGCCAGGCTATTGCCCAGAAGTGCGGAAACTGCCAGAGAAACTGGATGCCAAAAAGTACCCAGCCACCAAGTGACAGATCATCGTTTCCGGCTGCATAGCCGATGAGGCAGGGTAAAG
>JBJTMN010000442.1:0-2042 GCA_046070545.1 Ferruginibacter sp. | reverse complement strand
CGTTCAGCAATACTGCAACCGCTCCGTTATCGGCCACTGCAAACCAGGTACCGCCTGCCCTTGCATCCTGCGGAAAGACCAGTTTTTTGCCGTATACAAAATGAGAAGCAGGTGCAGCAGCGTTTTCACGCAGTACATGCTCATCCCTGTTTGAAGTAATAATCACAGAATCGTTTGCCCGTACAAAACTTACTGTGCACATTGCTGCCTGTATTGTAAGGTTGAAGGAGCTACACCAAATCCATGGTCTATCGTAAGGTTGCTAATGCTCAGCAGGGCTACCTTAATTAATGCCTGGTGGTGTATGCAATGCTCCAGGTTGTACAGAACCTCCCGGTAGTAGTTTGATTCTATGCTGGCAGTATTTTCCATGGTACCACAAAATATCTGTACCTGCTTATCGGGCTGCTCCAGGTTTTGAAGGATATCGCCAATTACCGCAATGGCTGCCGCTGTATCATTTTCATACAGCGGGTTACGCTTCCGGTCGTCATAATTTATTTTACCGGAAGGATAACCTGCCAGCAGGCATTGGTATAGTTCTATAATATGCCTGCTGTGCTGGCCAATGGTTGCATTGCTCAATGCCTCGCATGGATTGGTATAACTTGCTGCGTCCGGTAACTGTTTTAAAACATGTACCAGGCTGTTCAACGCTTCGGCAGATTTATTGAATATGCTTGTCAAAATTTAAATTTTAAAAGTTGAGGTATATTTTTCCTGTAAATAAATATTAAAAACAGGCAGCAAACAAATGTAATTACAGCGTACGTAAATAACAGGGCATCTCCCCCAAAGTTAATACCCAGTTTGGTGAGATGGAAAAAAATGGCACCTGCCATCAGCCCCAAACCCATCAGTGCTCCTGATAAAGTAGTGCGGGGTACCAGTATCAATATGGAAGCTATCAGTTCACAAACACCGGTGCCGATCCTGCCCCAGGGTTCCATACCCAATGTGGTAAATAATTTTACGGACTCGGGCTGTGCCGAAAATTTAAAATAAAGTGTTTGCAGCATGATCAGTGCAGCTACGATCCTAAGTACCCAGGTAAAAATTGTTTTGGTCATTGTATTATATTTTAGCCGCAATGCTAGCTTAAGTTTTAAAAGCTCTTTGTCTGCTGCACGACATCCGGTGAATAAACAGCCGGCCTTTGCAAACTTTTAACGCTTTATCTACGAAAGCACTGCTTTACAGGTTTTACAGGCTGTTAATTAATTGTAAATGCCTGTATCTTGTCATCTGCCCGACAGCCTGCCTGCAGCACAAAATATAATTTTATGCCTTAAATATAATAAATCATGAAATATTTATTGAGTTTTGTTGCACTGGTGATGATCAGTTTATCAACAACAGCACAGGATGCAAGTGCATTGCGCAAAAAACATTTTAACCTGGATGAAGGAGTTGCTATAAAAGGCTACGACCCGGTAGCTTACTTTACACAAAACAAAGCGGTGAAGGGCAAAAAGGAACTGTCCGTGATCTACCAGGGTGTTTTGTATAATTTCTCCTCTGTTGAAAATAAAGAGGCTTTTAAAGCTGCCCCTTTCAAATATGAACCTGAATATGGCGGCTGGTGTGCCTATGCCATGGGCAATACCGGGGAAAAAGTATCGGTTGATCCTGAAACTTTTAAAATAGTGAATGGTAAATTATACCTGTTTTACAACCGTTTTTTCACAAACACCTTAAAAGACTGGAATAAGAACGAAGCTGTCCTCAAAAAAAATGCAGATAGTAACTGGCCCAAACTATTTAAATAAAAAGTGCTACTTTACTATAGATTTCAGCGCCCCTGAAAAAGGGTATTGGCTGAAGTTTATACTGCATGAATACTGAAAACAAAACGGAGGATGTAAATACTTTTATGAAGCTGCTCGATCATCCGCTTAAGGATGAGATAGAAGCCGTGAGGGCCATCATCATGTTAAACACAAAAATTGCGGAGCGTATCAAATGTGTTCAAGTCCAACCTCGTCGAGTTTTTGAGCGCTAAACCCGTTGTGGTAACGCAGCAGCACCTCGTTCTCCGCGTC
>JBJTMN010000441.1:0-2151 GCA_046070545.1 Ferruginibacter sp. | reverse complement strand
GTGCTCCATCAATTCGGCAATGGTGATCTCAGTGTTGTCGAGATAGGCGATAATGCCGCTCACCACCTCCGTCAGGTTGTGGGGCGCCATGTTGGTAGCCATACCCACGGCAATACCACTGCTGCCGTTGACCAGTAATTGCGGGATACGGGTTGGTAACACAGTTGGCTCCTGTAAAGAATCGTCAAAGTTCAGACCAAAATCCACGGTTTCCTTTTCAATATCGTCGAGCATGGCTTCGGCAAACTTCTCCATACGTACTTCGGTGTAACGCATAGCTGCCGGCGGATCACCATCTTCGCTGCCGAAATTACCCTGTCCGTCGATCATTTTATAACGCATGGCCCAGTCCTGCGCCATACGTACCATGGTATCGTAAATGGCTTTATCACCATGCGGGTGATATTTACCCATTACCTCACCCACAATACGGGCCGATTTTTTATCCGGCTTGTTGCTGTTATTGCCCAGTTCACTCATGCCGTATAACACACGGCGGTGAACCGGTTTAAGGCCATCCCGTACATCGGGCAATGCACGTCCCACGATCACACTCATCGAATAATCGATGTAGGATGTCTTCATTTGCTCCTCGATATTTACCGGGATAATGCGTCCGCGGTTGTTCAAATCTCCGCCTTCCAGGGGCTGGTTCTCTTCGTTTAAATTTTCGTTATTTTCCATAATTTTTTATCGTGTGCGAAAGTACCGATTTTGGGCCGTTATTCCGCATAAAAAAGGGTGTTTTTGGGGGCTATTTTTACACATATTTTCGGGTGTTGTGGATAGCATGAAATGGGAACACAGATAGCACCAATTGGTTAAGATAAAGGCCGATTTTTAACCTGTGTTAATCCGCTTAATCTGTGTCATCTGCGTTCCATTCTGTACCTTGCAAAAAACTTTCTCATTTGAAAACGATTGTACTCATAGGTGCCGGAAAATCGGCTACGGTTTTAATAGATTATTTGATTGCCGAAGCTGAAACCAATAACTGGAAATTCATTATCGCTGATAGTAACCGGGAGCAGATACTTTCAAAAACAAATAACTCCAGATACGCCGAAGCTGTGCAACTGGATGTAACAAATGAAATACAGCGAAGTGCATTGATACAAAGGGCGCATGTGGTGATCAGCATGATGCCCCCTGCCTTGCATTTCCTGGTGGCCAAGGATTGTGTAGAATACCGGAAGCATTTATTAACCGCTTCTTACCTGGATGACAAAATGAAGAGCCTTCGGGATGAGATCAGTAACCGCAAATTATTGTTCATAGCCGAGATGGGATTAGACCCGGGTATTGACCATATGAGCGCCATGAAGATCATTGATGAGATAAAATTTAAAGCTGGCAAAATAACTTCCTTTAAAAGCCATTGCGGCGGCCTGGTAGCACCGGAGAGCGATGACAATCCATGGCATTATAAAATCAGCTGGAACCCACGCAATATTGTAATGGCCGGACAATCCGGGGCCATGTACAAGGAGAATAATGAAACAAGGACCATTGCATACCATGATCTTTTTGATTGCAGCAACGGAATTGTATTTGATGATTTGAAAGACCTGGCTTATTACCCAAACCGGGATTCACTGAGTTATATAGCTACCTATAAACTACCCGGTACAGCCACTTTTGTAAGAACTACTTTACGGCATAAAGATTTTTTCAAAGGCTGGAATGCCATTGTGCATGCAGGACTCACCAATGATGCAGATACTGTTGATATAAATGATGTAACCTTTTTAAAATGGTCTGCTCCCATTGCAGCTTTTGTAAATGACGATAATAAAAAGATGCTGGAATACCTGGGCCTGTTTGATGAAAGCCCTGTTCCTGCGACAGCAAAAACATCGGCAGATATTCTGCAATTTTTAGTGGAGACCAGGCTTAAGATGGCAACGGCGGACAAAGACATGATCGTGATGCTGCACGAATTTGAGTATGAACTGGAGGGGAAAACAAACAGCCTGAAAAGCTGCCTGGTTGTAAAAGGCGAAGACAGCCTGCGTACAGCTATGGCAAAAACAGTTGGCCTGCCATTGGGCATTGCAGCTAAATTAATTTTAGAAGGAAACATGCAAATGACTGGTGTGCATATCCCTATCCATAAAAATATTTACGAGCCGGTGCTTAAGGAACTTGAAG
>JBJTMN010000440.1:0-2843 GCA_046070545.1 Ferruginibacter sp. | reverse complement strand
ATACACTTTTTGCCTGTCTGCAGCAGATGGGATATACTCCTTCATTTCTCCATTAACCTTTTTATACATAATACTTTCCTTGGGGATCAGAAGATTTACATAGCCATTATTCACAATTTGTATATACGATTCGCTTGTTGTTAAATATGGTTTATGAGCACCTGAAACATGGCATCCGGATAATGCACATTTCGAATTAAATAGGGGTGCCAAATCTGTTTTATAACTTACAAACTGTGGTGGGCCGTCAGGATCAACGGCAGTTTCCGGTAAAATCACATCTTTGTAACAGCCTGTTAAAAAGTGTCCGCACAGTATTGCTAAAAAGAGTGCTGTATATAATGTTACTTTTTTCATTGTAATACTTTTTTTAGATTACTTATTGTTGAAATTCATGTTACACTCAATGTCAATTTTATCACCGATGCTTGTACTGGTAATACCATAGTCACGGCAATTAAACTGGAACTTTAATTGTAATCCGAATACATCATAACTACTTGCAACATTGGCTTTTGGTATGTATTTCAGCCGCCCGGTTATAGTAGTAGTAAGAGGTGCTGTTAATTTACCCTGCCAGGTTAATGTAAGGGTAACTATATAATCTGTACTTAAAGGGTCAAACTTCACTTCAGTTGTTTTGATCTTGGCAAGATTTGTTACAGTTAGGTTTTGTGTACCTGCTACAATAGGAACAGTTCCCATACCAGATATATTACAACCTGCATCACGGCCGGGCTCACCCGTATTTGACGTGTTGATCTGTACATAGCCGCTAAAATAAGTTTTTGAAGGTTCGTTTTCATAAAAAGCCCATGAAGTGTCTGGTAATGGTTGGCCAGCTGTTACATAATTCAGCATTTTAGCGCTGGTTACATCATGCATACCAAACTGGTTAAACCTTCCTGTAAGTAATCCGGCAGCTCCAACATAATTGGTTGACCATAATGTACTGGAATGCACTTTATCCAATTTCCACTCAGCAGGATTACCAACGGTTAAATTACCGGGAAGGTGAACATTGGTACCATGGGTTATCACTACAGCTGTTGATGCCGGTGGAGGAGGAAATGAATTGTCATGCGTACAACTCAAAATATATCCCAGTCCGCTTAAAAAGAATACAAGCAGTAATTGTACTTTGTTATTAACGTGTTTCATAATTGTATTTTTTGATAAATGATTTAAATTCAGATACAAATGTATCGTTGTACCAGGTGTGCAATAATGACATCACTCAATGCCTAACATGAGTATAATCATAAAACAAAAAAGAGAATACAATTATTTATGAGTATGATGTTGATGTTAGTTACTAAACAAGGAACTATACGACAAACATGTAATTCATTAATTATTAAACACTTCAGCAGTATCTTCAACTATGAAATAAATGATAAAGAAGGATAAATATGTTAGGTTAGTTTTTCTTTCTTTTAAAGAGAAGCAGCATCAACAAAGGGGTAATGGTAAGTTCAAGAATCATTGCACAGAAAAGACATAAACTGATCAATAATCCGATATAAAATGTGCCGCCAAAACTGGATGAGAGTAAAGTCATAAAACCGCACAATAAAACAAGGGTAGTAATAATAATGGCTTTACCTGTAGAGAGATAGGTTCGTTTAACTGCATAAGGTAAAGAACTACCCCGCGACAATTCAAGTCTTAACCTGCTGATAAAATGAATCGTATCGTCAACAGCCAGGCCCAGTGCAATAGCAAATATTACCGAAGTATCGGCTTTTAAATTTATTCCCAGCAGCCCCATTATACCTGCCATAAAAACAAGCGGAAGTACATTGGGGATCAATACGATCAGCATGATCACCCATTTTCTCAGTAGAAAAAATGCAAGCAGGCATATGATCAATGCATCAATCAGTACACCGGTAAAAAGATTTTGGGTTAGTGAAAAAGTTATTTTATCCAGCAGTACAGCCGATCCGGTTAATTGGTGAGAAAATTTAAAAACTGTCTTTTTTGATTCAAAAAAACGGTTAATTTTTTCTTTCACAGGAATAAATTCTTTTACGCTGAGATTGGGTAAACGGCCACTGATGCGGATCCTGCTTCCATCCTTTAACATGTAATGTTCCATTTCATCTGCAAATTCTGTTTGCGAAATTCCATTATAATAGCGAATTACTTCTTCCTGCGAACCAGGCAAAACATAGCTGGTATTTTCTCCTCCGCTATATGCTTTGTTAGCTCCTTTGAACATGGATAAGGGTGAAATAATATATCCTATTCCACAGCTGTCTTTTAAAAAGTTTTCAACCTCTGCTACCTGTTTCATTTTATCCAGCTCAAAAAAAGACATTTTTTTGTCAGGAATTATCAGTGCAAGTTCAAATGGCCTTGTACCTGAGAAATCTTTTTCCATGAACCGGTAATCATCGAGCATGGGGTTTTTTTTAGGTATCTCCTGTAACAGGCTTGAATTGATCTCGATTTTGTTGCTATAATAAAAAGATATTCCTGTAATTAAAATCAGAATACTAAAAACCAGTATTTTATTTTTTATTATTGCTCTGAATGAGAAAGCTAAAAACCGGTTCCACTGGTGATCTGCTTTTTTTTGATAGACAACCCGGGGTATGGGAGAAAATAAATAATAGGCATACAGGGAGATCATGGTTATTCCAAAACCAAACAATAAACCGATAGCAGCAAAAAATCCGAAATTTCTGATAGGAATTATATTGGTAATGCCCAGGCTTATAAATCCTGCAGCCACAGTACAACAGGTAAAGAAAGTAGCAAGTCCGATCTCTTTATATGTTTTATCCAGTGCCTCTTTTTTTGAAAGCCCTGTCCGCAGCTGTTCTATATAATGTGAT
>JBJTMN010000439.1:0-3651 GCA_046070545.1 Ferruginibacter sp. | reverse complement strand
ATTGTGGCCCCAACCAACCTGGTGCTAACCGCTAATGTAGTGGGCACCGATGCTGCCAACCCTTTTGGTAACGGTACCGGTAAAGTGGATATCGTTATCAAGGCCGATAATGCCCTTGGTTACAAGATTGATTTTGGTGATGGTAACGCCGCACAGATGGTTCCATCGGGTGTTATTACATACAAGTATGGCGCTCCGGGTACTGCCGAATATAATATTACGGTTAACGCCATTGGTACTGCAGGTTCTATGAGTACCATCACTAAAAAGGTAAAAGTGTTTGTGAATTTTACCATACCGGCATTTATCTTAAGCAACCTTACCGGAGGTTCATCTAAAGTATGGCAAACTGACCATGATGCCCCCGGGCATTTCGGGGTGGGGCCCAGCAATGAGTTTGCACCTATCTGGTACGCAGCTACGCCCAATTCAAGGGAGGCATGCGCATACGACGATGATATCACATTCTCTAAAGATGCCAATGATAATGTTTCTATGTCGATCGATAACAAGGGCGCATCCTTTTCAATAGGAGCAGCTACTGCTTTTTATGGTTTTGCCGGCGGTGATGGCTGTTATGGAATCAGCACCGGTGGGGTACGCAGGCTTACGTTCATGGATGCCACATCGGGTTCTACAGCAGCTCAATCTACCCGTATCCAGTTTACGGTTCCGGGCAACGGGATCATTAACTTTGGTACCGGCGGAACAACCTACGAAATCCTGTCTATCACAGCTACGCAGATCAGCCTGCGTAATATTGGAGCAGACGGTAACTCATGGTATCAGAAACTTATTAAAAAGTAAGTTCCTGAAAAATGAAGAAGTGAGTATTTAATAAGGCTTACTCCCTTTTGAAAATCGTTCATGCTTCATTTAAAGGATTTCAGGCAGACAACTTTTGATAACACAAGCATTAAAAAGTAATTATTATGCAGTTAATAAAAAATTCATGCAAACTGCTTTTCCTTTTCATCCTTGCATCCGGTTGCAGTAAAGGAAACTCAGGAACAGGAGGGGGCACAACCCAGGTTGCGCCAACCAATCTGGTGGTTACAGCCACGCCCAGCACCGATGGCAGCGGCAATGTAGCTTTTACCGCCACGGCCACCAATGCTGTTACCTATATTTACGAATATGGAAACGGGGTTATTGAAACAGTGCCCGGCGGGCTGATCACTTATAAATACACTACAGCTGGCAATATTACGTATACGGTAAATGTTACGGCTAAAAGCAGTTCCGGACTTACCATCAGTAAATCCATACAGGTAACGGTAAATGTAACAGCTGGTGGCGCAACCACGCTTGTATTCAGCGATGAGTTCAATACCGATGGTGCACCCGACCCTGCCAAATGGGGTTACGAGACCGGCACCAGCAGCGGTGGGTGGGGTAATAACGAACTTCAGTACTATACTTCCCGTCCGCAGAATGTAGTTGTACAGGGTGGTGTACTCAAGATCATTGCATTAAAAGAAAACTACCTGGGCAGTGCCTATACATCGGCCCGTTTATTAACGAAAGGAAAATATTCGTTTAAGTATGGTAGGATTGAGGTTAGGGCCAAATTCCCGACAGGGGTTGGTACCTGGCCTGCTGCCTGGATGCTGGGCGATAATATTGGTACGGTAGGCTGGCCTGACTGCGGCGAGACAGATATTGTAGAGCACCTGGGCCGCGACCTGAACAAGATCTACGGCACCCTGCATTATCCCGGCCGTTCGGGTGGCAATGCCAATGGCGCTACCATTATGATACCGGATGCGACCACTGCTTTTCATACCTTTGCGGTTGAGTGGAATTCGTCGACCATAAAAATTTATGTGGATGCACAATTGTTCCATACGGTTTCCAATTCAGCAGCACTGCCATTTAACCAGAACTTTTTCATTCTGCTGAATATGGCCATGGGAGGCAATTTTGGTGGTGCGGTTGATCCGGCATTCACTTCGGCAACCTATGAAGTGGATTATGTAAGGATTTATCAATAAAAGTTGAAAGTTGCACGACCAACGATTAACAAACAACGAACAACGTCTTTAATAGTTAGTTATCTCATAAGCAATCGTTATGCAGGCGGATCGTATTCACTTTTCCAGGTAGATACCTCCGCTTTTTTTGTGATAGTTAGAAAAGATGCAGGCTGTCTCAATAGCTTTCGGGATGGTTTGCTTTAATAAGTTTGCCGGTAGAACCTGCAGGGCAAAAGGGTAGCAGACAGGTAACCAAAACATAAAACCATTGCACAATTGCTTTTTTATTTCCATTTTCAGCCTTAATTTTAAAAATATGAAACACCTGAAACTTATCTTAATGCAATCTGCCGCCATAGTACTGTTTGCATGCATACATTTACCTGCTCTTACACAAACCCCTGCAAAGGATGCAGCCATTGATGCAAAAGTGAATGCCTTGCTTAAACGTATGACCCTGGAAGAAAAAGTAGGGCAGATGAACCAATATAATGGCTTTTGGGAAGTTACCGGCCCGGTACCCAAAGATGGTGATGCCAAAAAGAAATACGATCACCTGCGTAAGGGTATGGTTGGTGCTGTATTAAATGTAAAAGGAGCCGAAAACGTACGTAAACTGCAGGAAATTGCTATAAAGGAGACCCGCCTGGGTATACCGTTGCTGTTTGGTTATGATGTGATCCACGGCCACAAAACACTTTTCCCTATCCCATTGGGTGAAGCTGCCAGCTGGGACCTGGCTGCCATCGAAAAATCGGCCCGTACTGCTGCCATTGAAGCATCTGCCGCCGGCATTAACTGGACCTTTGCACCGATGGTCGATATTGGCCGTGATGCCCGCTGGGGGCGTGTAATGGAAGGGGCAGGAGAAGATACGTACCTGGGAAGTAAGATCGGCGTAGCCCGTATCAAAGGTTTCCAGGGAGATGACCTGGCTGCCAATAATACCATTGCCGCCTGCGTAAAGCATTTTGCCGGTTATGGCTTTGCCGAATCGGGTAAGGATTACAATACCGTGGACGTGGGAACTTCTACCTTATACAATGTGATATTTCCACCCTTTAAAGCTGCCAGCGATGCCGGGGTAGCCACGGTGATGAATTCCTTTAATGTACTCAACGGCGTACCTGCTACAGGAAATAAATTCCTGCAAAGGGATATATTAAAAGATGCCTGGAAGTTCAAAGGCTTTGTGGTATCGGACTGGGGTTCAGGAGGCGAAATGATTGCCCATGGTTATGCCAAAGACCTGCAGCAGGTGGCCGAAATGGCTGCCAATGCCGGTAGCGATATGGATATGGAATCTGCTGCTTATGTGGGATACCTGAAACAACTGGTGGAAAGCGGTAAAGTGAAAATGCAGGTGGTAGATGATGCCGTAAAGCGCATTTTGAGGATCAAATACAAATTGGGACTATTTGACGACCCGTACCGTTATTGCGATGCCAACCGCGAAAAACAGCTTACCTACAATGCATCCAACCTGGCAGCAGCACAGGATGTAGCCAAAAGATCAATTGTATTATTAAAAAATCAATATGTACAGGGGAGTGGTAAAGCATTGCTTCCCATTAGTAAAAACCAACAAAAGATAGCTGTAATTGGTGCCCTGGCTAACGACAAGAACAGTCCGCTGGGTGGCTGGCGTATTGGCAGCGATGATAATACGGCCATT
>JBJTMN010000438.1:0-2876 GCA_046070545.1 Ferruginibacter sp. | reverse complement strand
GAATGTGATAAAGCCACTGTCACAAACTACCATACCCAGGATGCTTTTGATCAGGGTTGTTTTGCCCGACCCGTTGGGGCCTATCAGGGCAATACATTCCCCCTTGTTGCAGGTAACCGAAACATCATCCAATGCTTTCAGCTTACCGAATTTTTTAGATACATTGCTGGCGATGATCATAATGCTAAGGATTTCATGAGTGGATGCAGGTCTTTTAAATTCTCGGGGGTTAGTGATGGTAATACTTTTTCTGTTTTATCCAGCAGGGAAGACATCAGGCTGCGGAAGAGTATCATTGCCGGCGGATTTTTTTCCACGATCATGGCATACATACTTACCGGCCGGTAGGGTATATCTCCCAGCTGGTCTTTGTTCAGGTCATAGCCATCATATTTATCCCAGTAATTATTGTTGAAGGTATTCAGCACCAGGCTGCCATTGGTGCCCACATCAAACGTGTTGCCTTTGAAATTATTATTGGTTACTGTAACGTCCAAACAACTGGCCTGTATCTTCATGGCCCAGCCATTTCCTTCAAACACGTTCCTTTGCAGCTGTATGCGGCTGGCGCCTTCCATAAAAATGCCGGCGGTGTTCTTTACAAAAAAATTATTGTCGATATATCCGTCGCTGATCTCTTTCAGCAACAAGCCATAGGCGCCATCGCCCCAGTTCTCTTCAAAATAATTGCGGATCATTTTTACATGCTGGGAGAACATGACGGCCACGCCGGCCCCGTTGTTACGGAAAATATTACAGATATACGCATCGTTATTGCTGAACATGAAATGCAAACCGTAGCGCATATTTTGAGTAGAGGTATTGCGCCAGATGATGGAATTGGAAACGAATTCAAAATAGATGCCATCGCGGTGGCCGGTGATGGTATTGGCAATGATGCGCATGCTGTCGCTCTTCCAGCAATGGATGCCGTTACCGCTTTGCTGCTCTTCTTTCGCGTAGGAACTGATGCGGTTGTTTTCAATACTGCAATGGATACCGTATTGCGAGTAAATGCCGAAAAAAGTATCTTCTAAAATATTATTCCGTACTACCACATCCCGCTTATTGCAGATCTTGATACCGGCATAATCCTCAATACTGGAAACGCCGGAATGCACAATTTTAAAACCATCTACCACTACCCCATTGGCCTTAATGGAAATGATCTCGTATTGGTGATCTCCATCCAGTACGGGGTGATCTATGCCAATAAGGAAAATGGTTTTGTTAACAACCAGGTTTTTCTCATGATAGATGCCGGCATCAACAAGAATAGTGTCGCCATCAACCGTCCTGTCCATTGCCTGCTGAATGGTTTTAACAGCCTGCAGTTTGCCAACACGAATGGTTTTAGCCAATGCGCTGCCGGCAAATAAAAGAAAGTATGCTATGTATATTATTTTTTTCAAGGTTTGTATATTTCATGCCAGGTGTTGCTAGTTCCGGGGAAACGTTTTTGAACAGCCAGCAAACTATCCTGTTTATCAAAAGCAGCTGTATTGCCGTTCATCGGGCTTTTCAGTTCGGGGGCAGTAAGCAGCATTGCTTTACCTGCTTCAATTAAACCGTGGTTGCCTGCATAATTGGCGAAGTAGATATTTTTAATGTCGCCGGGTTTGAGCTCTTTCGTTTCCAGGTAATTTAACAGGCAATGCATATCATCGAATTTGTAAACCTTTCCTTTGGCAGTTACGATCTCGGCACCAAAGCGGGCATCGCTGATTGTCATTTTACAGAAATAACAATGATCAATACCGGTCTTAAGCGGCTCGGGACCTGCATTGCAGGAAGAGATGGTTACCAGCAGTACCAGGGCGATCACTGTTTCCGTTTTAAACCCGGTCACAGATTTCTTAGCACTTCGCCAGGCAATTACCGTAACCAAAAGCAGTATGGCGCCTGCCGAAACAAAGATCCATCCGCCCATATCGGGTACAGAATAAGCGCCAAAATTAAGCAGCTGTTTAAAGCCGATCAGTGGCGGCTGGTATGCCATACCCGGTACAATGATGGCCGCATCGGGATTCAGGTTATGGCCGTAATTATATTCCCATCTCCAGAAATCGTACATGGCAAGTATGCCGAATGAAACAAAAAGTACAAAAAGCAGGTACAGTAATTTTCTGCGGCCAATTAACCCCGTTAGTACAAAAAGCAAGGCAAAGAATCCGATGAGGTAAGGCAAAATAGTAAACTCAAAAAAATCAGCCGTATGGAGTGTCTTCATACCTATATAATGATTAAGCCCGTTGATGATATCCACATTACCTGCCAGTTTACCGGGATAGATCAGCAATTTTAAACCTTCGGGATATTGGGGAGCATCCAGGTCTATACGCCACAGGGGAACAAACAGCACTGCTACCAGCGACAGTCCGCACAGGATCAGTAAGGTTCTGATCCAGTGTTTTAATTTATCTTGTTTCATGTTATTTTTGTTTTAACTTCTAGCCGCTATCTTCTAAAAGTCTGTCATGCCGAGCTTGTCGAAGCCGGTCTGCAGGATGAACACGCCTTCAACAAGCTCAGGCTGACAACTCATTTGATATTGCATTATCCTTAAAAACTTCACGATCAAAAAAGGAACAGGCTTCATCCACCTGTCCCTTTTCTCTTCACGGGTTATTTCTTTTGGGCCGAATCGGCAACCGGGTAATTTTTTCCGGTGCTGAACAGCAGGGGCACATTGCTACCTGCTGGTGATACCCGGATATAGCCGGTCATCTCCTGGTGCAATGCACTGCAGAAATCGGTACAATACATCGGGAATATGCCCACTTTATCCGGGCTCCATTTCAGGGATTGTGTTTCGCCGGGCATGATCAGTAATTCGGCATTGGCTGCGCCTTTGATGGCAAAGCCATGCGGTACAT
>JBJTMN010000437.1:0-2920 GCA_046070545.1 Ferruginibacter sp. | reverse complement strand
GTAAGAGTATTAGCTTTTTTTGAAATACTTATCAGGGAGATATGGCCCTGGTGCAGTGCCCCCATGGTGGGAACAAAACCAATACTGTTACCCGCTTTACTGTGTTGCAGCAGGTAGCTGTTTATATCTGCTGCTTTCTTGAATAGTATCATATTAGTAGCAATTACACCTCAAATGCCTGTTGAACCTGATTTTACCGAATAAATATCGTACTTTTGCAGCCGTTTCTAAAATATTACAGCAACAAACCAAGTGTAAATGAGTACAAAGAAAAGAATTTTATTTATTGCAAATGAAATGTCGCCTTATCTGGAACTTACTGATTTTGCGGAGATTGTAAATAAGCTTGCTGTAAAATCGAATGATAGTGGCATGGAAGTACGCTGCATCATGCCCCGTTTTGGCGTAATAAATGAGAGAAGGCACCGCCTGCATGAGGTTGTACGCCTGTCGGGCATCAATGTAACGATCGATAATGACGATTACCCGCTGATCATTAAAGTAGCCTCTTTACCCAATGCCCGTTTACAGATATACTTTTTGGATAACGATGATTATTTTAAAAGAAAATCAATCTTTACTGACGAAAAGGAAAACTGGTTTGATGATAACGGGTTGAGGACGGTGTTATTTTGTAAAGGTGCCCTGGAAACGGTAAAGAAATTCGGATGGCCTCCTGATATTATTCATTGCAGCGGATGGATGACAGGGCTGATACCGATGTTCATTAAAAATGCCTATAAAAAGGAACCTGTCTTCAGTAACAGTAAGATCATTTATACCATTGGCCAGAATACCTTTAAAGAGAAACTTGAAAAAGATTTTCTGAAAATGGCAACCATCAATGATCATGTTACAAAAAAAGAACTGGAACCTTTTAAAGATCTGAATAATACGGCCATGTTCAATGGTGGTGCTGCTTTTGCCGATGCCATTACATTCGGAGCCGAAAAAGTTGATAAAAAACTGGTTGAACAATTCTCAAAAGTGAAGGGAAAAAAAGTTTTGAAGTATGATGCAGAAAGTGATTTAACAGACTATTTGCAATTGTATACCGAACTTGCGAAGTAGAAAATCTAACCGCATTTCATAAAATTATTATTGTGCAAAAACGTATTCTGCCTTTAGCTATTACTGCTGTAACCCTATTTTCTTTAATTGGCCTGAACTGTACCAAACTGGATACCACCGACATTGGCAGCGACCTGTTGCCGGCAGTTGATAATGTACACACTTTTGCCGATACTTTAACGATCATTTCAACGCAGAGTTCAATTTTCGATACTGCAGTTATCGGTAGGTCTGAAGATTATGCGGTGGGTAGTATTAACAACGATCCCCTTTTTGGCCGTACAACAGCCAATATTTATATGCAGCTTAAACCTCCTTTCTATCCTTATTACTGGGGAAACTCCGGTGATACTATAGTTGGACTTGATTCAGTAGTACTATGTTTAAAATACGCCGGTTTTTGGGGCGACAGCAGTTTACCTGTAGGCCTGCAGGTAAGGGAAGTAGCAGATGCTGTTTTCAGGGATTCTGTTTATAATAATAACAAAACCTCTTATAAACCCACGGGTATAGGTGCTGTATTGGGAAATGCCAATGTTGATGTGAGGTCTATGGCAAATTATATAAAATATAATAACGGAAGAGACTCGGTGAATAACCAGATCCGTATCAGGATCACTAATAATGCATGGGCTGCTGCTTTATTTGGAAGGGACAGTATTAAAGCCAATTCGGGAAACAACGCATTTTACTCCGATTCTGTTTACCGTAATTTTTACAACGGGATTGCCGTTTTAACAACCGGTATTGGTAACGGTTTACTCTATGCCAGTCTTTCGGATACTGCCACAAAGATCGAGGTGCATTACAGAAGAAAGAACGGAGGCAAGACCGATTCGGTTTACAGTTCATTGAGACTGAATCCCAACTTCAGTATCACGGCTGCCAATGCGCCTATATCCAATACAAGTAATTATATCCAGCGTGACAGGGCCGGTTTCCCTGTAAGTACCAATACCGATCCTACCGTTCACTACCTGCAGACCTCACCCGGCAGTTTTATCAAGCTTAATATTCCTGCCCTGGCAACATTATCAAACCGCATTGTTCACCGGGCAGAGATCATTGTAGAACAGGTGCCGGATGATCCTATTCTGGATGAGAAACTTTCAGCTCCTAATTTTTTATATCTTGATCTGAAAGATACCGGCACTACCGATAAATGGAAACCCATTTATTATGACCTGAATACCGCAGAGGCTTATGACCCGGATTATAAAACCGCCATACCATATATTGCCAGCCAGATAAATTTCCAGTATTATGGAGGATATAGAAGAACTAAAACAGATCCTTTAAATGCCGGTAAAACCATCAAATATTACAACTTCAATATTACCAGGTATGTTCAGCAGATCGTTACAGATCATACCAGGTCTTATGATATGCGCATTTTTGCGCCGTTCAGTTTCAATTACCCGCAGTATTCTACCACCTTTATTCCATATGGCAACAATATTGCTTTTGGAAGGGTTAAGATAGGAAGCGGTTCAAATCCCAACTACCGGATGAAGCTGAGGATCGTGTATTCAAAACTTTAATAAAGACATTAAAACAAAGTCCTCCCGAATTTTCGGGGGGACTTTGTTCTTTAACATATACAACCTTATCTTTGCAATCTTAAAAAAAAAATATGCCATATTTATTTACATCAGAATCCGTAAGTGAAGGACATCCTGATAAAGTAGCTGACCAGATCAGTGATGCGCTGATCGATAACTTCTTAGCCTTTGACCCAACCAGTAAAGTAGCCTGCGAAACGCTTGTAACTACAGGACAGGTTGTTTTAGCCGGTGAAGTTAAAAGCAAGGCTTACCTGGATGTACAGGAAATTGCCCGTGGTGTTATC
>JBJTMN010000436.1:0-15812 GCA_046070545.1 Ferruginibacter sp. | reverse complement strand
GTTGACTGGGGCGAACTGGATTACCTGGTAATTGACATGCCACCAGGCACCGGCGATATACATTTGACCATTGTGCAAACCGTACCGGTAACCGGTGTTATTGTGGTTACCACACCACAAACTGTGGCGCTGGCAGATGCTAAAAAAGGTATTGCCATGTTTGGCCAGGCACAATTAAAAGTGCCCGTAATTGGCCTGGTAGAGAATATGAGCTATTTCACACCGGCAGAATTGCCAGATAACAAGTACTATATTTTTGGCAAAGACGGTGGTAAGAACCTGGCAGAAGAATTTGACATTCCGTTCCTGGGACAAATACCCATTGTTGAAAGCATTCGTGAAGGCGGAGATATTGGCATACCTGCCATGGTTGGCGATGATGCTATTACCAAAAAAGCATTCATGGATTTTGCATCCAGTGCGGTAAGAGGTATTGCCATGCGTAATGCCAACCTGGAGCCAACACAGATCGTTGCCATGGTGGAGTAATGTTTTATTAAATTGTTACCTCCAATATATGTGTTTGATTTTGTATAAAATGCTGTAGATTTATTCTCCCTTTTATTTACCAAAAAATCAAACAAAATGATCGTACAATCTTTACTGGCCGAGTTTGAACACGAAGCCGAAAACACCCGCAAACTATTAACAGCCATACCAGACAGTGCCCTGGATTACAAGCCTTCTGAAAAGAACTGGACCACCGGTCAGCTGGCATCACATATAGCCGAAGTGTATAACTGGTACCAGCCTACCTTTCACCAGGATGTTTTAGACATGGCTACCTATAAATATGATAAAGGTGATATCAGCAAAGCAGCCAATATTGTGGCTAAGTTTGAAGAAAATGTAAAGAACGCACGCCAGGCCCTGGAAACAGCAACCGACGAAAGTATGTTTGCAAACTGGAAAATGGTGGCCGGCAGTGATGAACCTATTTTTCCTGTAATGCCCAGGATTCAGGTTGTACGGGGTTTCCTGTTCAACCACCTGTATCATCACCGGGGAGAACTGGTAGTTTATTTAAGAACCACCGGTAATGCAGTACCTGGTCTGTATGGCCCTACTGCCGATGATACATTTTAAATTATTGAACCTATAAAAAAACTGCAAAGCACTCCTGCTTTGCAGTTTTTTTATAGCCGGAGAAAAAGAACCTCATAAGAAAGTACATCAGCGAAATCAATTGAATCATCATAATCAGCGATTCGTTTAGTATTTTCGCAGCATGTCATTATCACATCAACAATTACATGCCCTTGCTGCCGAATTTGGCACTCCCCTGTATGTTTACGATGCAGCAAATATCACAGCCCAGTATCAAAAACTTACGAATGCCTTTGCAAAAACAGATACCCGGTTCTTTTATGCCTGCAAGGCGTTGACTAATATCAGCATTTTAAAACATATTAAGAGCATTGGTTGTAATGCAGACTGCAGTTCGGTGAATGAAGTGAAACTGGCATTGCTTGCAGGTTTTGAACCAAAAAACGTCCTGTACACCAGCAACGGTATTCATTTCAGCGAAATAGAAGAAGCTCAAAGCCTGGGTGTACATATCAATATCGACAGCCTGAGCAACCTGGAGAAATTCGGACAGAAATTTGGCCATAGTTATCCCGTGGGTATCAGGCTGCGGCCCAATATTATGGGCGGCGGAAATCTGAAAGTTTCTACCGGGCATGATAAAAGCAAGTTTGGAATACCTGTTGATCAGCTGGATAAAATACTGGAAGTAGTTTCGAAACACAACCTGCACATACAAAACCTCCACATACACACGGGCAGCGACATCAAGGACGTAGATATTTTTGTAAAAGGAATTGAAGTGTTGTTCGACATCATTCCTTCATTTAAAGAACTGGAATCAATTGACCTGGGTGGCGGTTTTAAAGTGCCATACAAAGATGGTGATGGTGAAACAGATATGCCTTTGCTGGCGCAAAAAGTAAATGAAGCATTCAGTGATCATCCCAATCCAAACGGCAGGCATTTACAGGTTTGGTTTGAGCCGGGGAAATTTTTAGTGAGTGGGTGCGGTTATTTAATTACCGAAGTAAATGTCATCAAAGAAAACCCAACCACAACTTTTGTGGGCGTTAACAGCGGATTGAACCACCTGATACGCCCCATGTTTTATGATGCTTACCATAAGATCGAGAACATCAGCAATCCAACCGGCGAAGAAAAAAAATATGCAGTAACCGGCTACATCTGCGAAACAGACACTTTTGCCTGGGACAGGAAGCTACACGAAGTAAGGGAAGGCGACCTGCTGGTATTCTATAATGCCGGTGCTTATGGTTTTGAGATGAGCAGTAATTTCAACTCACGATTAAAGCCGGCGGAAGTGCTGGTAAAGGATGGTAAAGCACAATTGATAAGAAGAAGAGATGAATTTGAGGATTTATTGAGAAATCAGGTATTGTAAAGTTTAAAATAAATAAAGTAAATTTGGTTAAACAAAAAATATGGCAGCTCTGCAAATAAAAGAAACGCTCCATGAATATATAGACACAGCTGATGATAAAAAGCTGGAAGCTATTTATACTATTTTAAAAGACAGTATCGGCCCGGATTTTGAATACAGCAAAGAAGAATTAGCCATTATTTATGCCCGCCGTAATGAATATAAAAACAACGAAGCAGAATCAATGGTTGCTGAAGATTTTGTAAACTATGTTCGCCAAAACAAATTATAATGGCTTACACGCTTGTTATCCTTAAAGCTGCTGCTGATGATACCAAAGAAGCGTACGATTACTATGAAGAAATTCAAACCGGTTTAGGAGATCGTTTTCTGGCAGAAGTTCTTGTAAGATTTAATGAAATCAGTCATCATCCTCAATATTACGGATTTATTGACGCCCAGCACAGTATACGGGATGTAAAACTTAAAAGCTTTCCTTACCTTGTTGTTTATGAAATGGAGGATAATTCAGTAATTGTATATTCAATACATTGTGCTTATCGAAATCCCGATAAACGATTAAAAAAATAACTTGAAATTTTGAAGACACTTTCTCTTTTCTTATTAATCATTCTTTCAGGTTCAAAAGCATTTAGCCAACTTCCCGATTGCGGTAAATTCCGTGAAGGCAAATTCCGCATTGCCGATACCCGTGCCGGCGCTGTGATCATTGCCGACCGGAACAGTATGTACCAGACCGAAACCAGCGAAGCTTTGAAAGCCGTGGTACGTTTCAGAATAGCCTGGCAGGATAACTGCAGCTACACCCTCAAACTGGACAAAGTACTCCGGAATGAGAACAAGATCAACTTCCCATCCGACCTGGAAATAAAGGTTAAGATCATACAGACAAGCGATAGCGGCTACACCCAGGAAACAACCTCTTCCATGACCAACGGAACGTATAATGTGGTAGTGACAAAGCTTTGAGAAGAATGTCATTGGACATTAATCATTAAGTCAACAGACATTTATTGCTGTCCTGAAGCACCAATGACCAATGACTCAATGACCACTGACCGGCCCGTAAACTTTCATTTCCAGGCTTTATAAATTGTTTAACTAAAATTAATTTCTTCCCCTATTGGAGATATCAATTTTTCTTTTCACATTTACATAGCAAATCAAAAATGCCGATAGTGTTGATTCCACCACTGTCAACCAACTTCAACAACCAACTACAAATTTTATGGAACACGACCGTGAACCCCGTAACAACAAGTTCAATGCAACTTTGTTACAAGCCTTGCTATGCCTTGCCGTAAGCATTTGCCTTTTCAGCTGCAGTAAAAAAGACAAATGGATCGATGTAGATCCCGCTTTCAGCAAATACATCGATGCCTACACAACCGGCACCATTTCCAAAACCTCTGCCATCCGCATTAAACTGGCCGAGAACGCCAACACCACGCACGCTGTTGGTGAAGCGGTGAAGGAAGACCTGTTCGATATCTCTCCTTCCGTAAAAGGAAAAGCATTCTGGATAGATGCCCGTACCATCGAGTTTAAACCCGATAGCTGGCTGAAACCCGACCAGATGTACCAGGTAGCATTCAAACTGGGCAAGGTCACCAAAACTCCTGATAAGCTTTCAAACTTTAAATTCAGTATGAAAACAGTAAAGCCTTCTTTTAAAGTAGGCAATGATGGTTTACGAAGCACCGGCGTTAAAAATAAAATGAGCCTGAGTGGTGAGATCGAAACCGCCGATATTGAAGATGGTAAACTGACAGAAAAATTACTCACCGCATCTCAAAATAACAATGCACTGAAAATAAGCTGGCAGCATAATGATGCCGCAAAAACACACCGCTATACCATTGAAAATATTGACCGTTTAAAATCGGTAAGCAATGTAGACCTGGCCTGGGATGGCAAGCCGATGAGCATGGATGTAAAAGGTAACGAATCAGTAGCAGTGCCGGCAGCAGGCGATTTTAAGGTGTTGAATGTGGTTGCCATTAACGATGCCCAGCAATATGCATCGGTGCAATTCAGCGACATGATCGCTGTTGGCCAGGACCTTACAGGCCTGATCAGTATCAGCGGACAATCGGACATTTCATTCACCATCAATGGCAGTGAAGTAAAGGTTTTTGGTAACGGAAAACTGGATGGCAATTTTACCGTGAACGTGAACCCCGGAATAAAAAACACCTGGGGCGATGTGCTGGATAAAGGATTTGCTTCCAACATCAATTTCCAGAACAGGATGCCTTCTGTAAAAATACATGGCAAGGGAAATATTCTGCCAACCAGCGGCAGGCTGGTACTTCCTTTTGAATCCATCAATTTGAATGCAGTTGATATCAGCATCATCAAGATATTTGAAAACAATGTTCCGCAGTTCTTACAGGAAAATGATTTGGGTGGGAATAATGAATTGCGACGGGTTGCCAAACCCATCGTTCAAAAAACATTACGACTGGATGATGATAAGACATTAGACCTGCATAAGAAGCAGCATTTCTCTTTAGACATTGATAAATATTTAAAAACTGAGCAAGGGGCTATTTATAAAGTAACGATCGGTTTCAGGCCTGAGTACTCTTTGTATCAGTCAACAGATACAGCAGCAGTTAAAGCGGATAGTGAAGAAGAAGGAGAAGAATATTATGGTGATTATGAAGGCAGCAATAATAACGGTGTTGATGAAGACGATGCCTTCTGGGAAAGATACGATACCTACTACCCTTTTGGTTATAACTGGGAACGCAGGGATGATCCAACCAGCAAATCTTATTACAACAAAGACCGCTGGGCCAGCAGGAATATCCTGGCAAGTAATATAGGCCTTACTGCCAAGCGTGGCAACGATAACAGCCTGATGGTTGCGGTGAGCAATATCCTTACTACCGAACCCATGAGCGGTGTGGATATTGAGATCATGGATTACCAGCACACCATCATTAACAAAGGCCAGAGCGGCAGTGATGGTTTTGCAAATATTGACCTGAAAAGAAAACCATTTTTACTGATCGCCCGCAAAGGAAATGAAAGAGGCTATTTAAAACTGGATGACGGAAGTTCACTGGCGCTTAGCCGCTTTGATGTAAGTGGAGAAGAAGTAAAGGATGGCATCAAGGGATTTATTTTTGGTGAACGTGGTGTGTGGCGCCCCGGTGATACCATGTTCCTGAATTTTATTGTGGAAGATAAACAGGGTAAGTTGCCCAAAGACCACCCGGTTGAATTTAGTTTATATACCCCACAGGGACAATTATACACCCACAGTGTTCAAACCGATGCCGAAGATGGCTTCTATCTTTTTAAAACAAATACCGATGCTTCATCACCAACCGGCAACTGGCTTGCAAAAGTAAAAGTAGGTGGTGCAGTTTTTGAAAAAAGAATTAAGGTGGAGACCATTATGCCCAACAGGCTGAAGATAGATCTGAACTTTGGTAAAGACCCCGTGCTGGGTAAGGGCAATACCGAAACGGGCAACATGAATGCCAAATGGCTGTTTGGTGCATTGGGCAAGAATTTAAAAGCAAAGATCGACGCATCGCTTTCTTCACGTGGTACATCGTTCCCCAAATTTGCCGGCTTTGAATTTGATAACCCTACATCCAATTATGCAACACAAAGTAAAACCATTTACGAGGGCACTTTGGATGAGCAGGGCAATGCCGCTCTGAAAACAAATTTCGAGATCGATGAAACTGCACCAGGTATGCTGAGTGCCAATATGCTGGTCAAGGTTTTTGAACCGGGTGGTAGTTTCAGCATTGATAATGTAACCATGCCTTACAGTCCTTTTTCCAGCTATGCAGGCATAAAATTACCAGATGGCGAAAAACCATTTGATTACTTAATGGCCGGTAAAAAGCACACGGTACAAATTGTGGATGTGGATGCCAAAGGAAATCTATTGCCCGGCAGCAACGATGTGGAAGTGCAGTTTTACCGTATTCAATGGCGTTGGTGGTGGGATAATAACGGCGACAACCTCAGCAATTTTACACAGGATGAATACAACAAATTATTAAAAACAGAAACCGTAAAACTTAACAACGGTCGCGGCAACTGGACCTTTGGCACATCAGAAAATGAATGGGGACGTTATTTGATCTTAGTAAAAGATCTGAAAAGCGGCCATACAACCGGATCCACTTTTTATGTGGAAGATGCTTACTGGCAAACCCGTGCCGGCGAAGAAGACCAGACGGCCGCTTCCATGTTATCCTTCCAGGCAGATAAAGAAAAATACAATGTGGGTGATGAGGTTTCTTTGAAAATACCAAGCAGCAAGGGCGGCCGCATCCTGGTAAGTATTGAGAATGGCAGCAAGGTATTAAAATCCTTCTGGCAGGAAACAAAGCAGGGACAGACTGATGTAAAATTCAAAGCTGAAGCAGGTATGTCGCCCAATGTGTATGCAACCGTAAGTTTGTTGCAGCCGCATTCGCAAACGATCAATGATCTGCCCATACGCATGTACGGCTCGGTACCCATTTTTGTTGAGGATAAGAACACGGTATTAAAACCGTTACTAAATATTGCCGGCAGCATCCGGCCCGAAACAAATGTTTCCTTTTCGGTAAGTGAAGAGAACGGCAAAGAGATGACTTATTGTGTAGCGATCGTGGATGAAGGTTTATTAGACCTGACAAGATTTAAAACACCCAACCCGCACGACGCGTTTTATGCAAGAGAAGCACTGGGTGTAAAAAGTTTTGACCTGTTTGATTATGTGATCGGTGCCTGGGGTGGCGACCTGGAAAGGATCTTAACCATTGGTGGTGATAATGAAGCCGGACCCGGCAAACAAAAAACAGCAAACCGTTTTAAACCCGTTGTAAAATACCTGGGGCCATTTCATCTGAACCGCGGGCAAACACAAAAGCAGTCTTTTACTTTACCATCTTATATCGGTTCAGTAAGGGCCATGGTAGTAGCTGCTCATGAAGGCAGTTATGGTGCAACAGAAAAAACCGTGGCTGTTAAAAAACCACTGATGATGCTGGCTACCATGCCCCGTGTGCTTGGACCCGGTGAAACCATCAAATTACCGGTTACTGTTTTTGCAATGGAGAATAATATCCGTAAGGTAAATGTATCCTTACAATCAAACCCTTACCTGGAAGTGGTGGGCGCAAACACACAACAGGTGAACTTTACTGCAAACGGCGAACAGATGGTTTACTTTGATGTTCGGGTAAAACCAAATGTGGGTGTGGGCAAAGTAAAACTGCTGGCAAGTTCGGGTGGCGAAAAAGCAGATTACGAAGTTGAACTTGATATCCGCAATCCAAATCCACCGGTTACACAGGTTACAGAAATGACCTTATCTGCCGGGCAGCAATGGAAAACGATCGCTAACCCCGTTGGCGTGGCCGCTTCCAGCACAGCTGTGTTAGAAATATCCAGTGTTCCTGCAATGAATCTTCAAAAGCGGCTGAACTACCTGATCGAATACCCGCACGGATGTGTAGAACAAACTACTTCAGCTGTCTTCCCACAACTGGTATTAAAACAACTAACCGACCTGGATGATCAGCGCAAGGCCCAGGTTGACCGGAACGTAAGATCAGGCATTGCCAGGTTACAGAATTTTCAGCGGCCTGATGGCGGCTTTAGTTACTGGCCCGGCGGCAGCGAGAGCGATGAATGGGGCACCAACTATGCAGGCCATTTTTTAGTGGAAGCACAAAACAATGGTTACCTGGTGAGTGATTATATGTTGCAGAACTGGAAAAATTTTCAGCGTGGCAAAGCAAATGCATGGGCACCATCTACCACCAACTTTTACGGAGGTGATCTTACACAGGCATACCGCTTATATGGCCTTGCACTGGCTAAAGCGCCGGAACTGGGTGCTATGAACCGTTTGAAAGAATTCAAGTATTTATCAGCAGAGGCAAAATGGCGTTTGGCTGCTGCTTATGCTTTGGCAGGACAGGAAAATACTGCATTGGACCTGGTAGGCGGACTAAGCACTTCTTTTCCTGTTAGAGAAAACTGGGGTTACACATATGGATCGGATACGAGGGATGAAGCGATGGTACTGGAAACACTGACTTTGCTCAGAAAAAAAGCAAGAGCTGAAGAATTGCTGAAAACCATTTGTGCAAAACTGTCGCAGGATTACTGGTACAGCACACAAACAACAGCATACAGTTTAATTGCCATTGCGAAGTATTGCGGCAAAAACACATCGGGTTCAAAGATCATTGCAAACGGAACTGTTGATGGAAAGAATGTTGATATCAATTCAGCTTCTTACATCAGGCAAGTGCCCATTTTATTTGCAAAAGGAAGCAGCAATGTTGTTATCAATAACAAAGGCAACAATATTTTATATGTTCGCCTGATCGTACAGGGGCAACCACTTGCAGGTGATAGTATCAAAATAACCAACAATCCTTCAGTATTAAATATGAGTGTGAGTTACCTGAATCAGAATGGCGGCGCCATTGACATCGGCAAGCTTACACAGGGCAGTGATTTTGTTGCAAAAGTTATTGTAACCAATCCCGGGAAACGCGGTTATTACTCGCAAATGGCGCTAAGCCAGATTTTCCCCAGTGGCTGGGAAATTTTAAACGCCAGGATGTTCGATGGTGAAGGCGCTTTCAAATCTTCTTCATCAACCTACCAGGATATTCGTGATGACCGGGTATATACGTATTTCAACATTGGGCCCAATCAAACCTATACTTATTATGTGCAATTGAACGCTGCCTACCTGGGAAGATTCTTTTTGCCAGGTACCTATTGTGAAGCAATGTATGATAACAATATCAGGGCCGGCGTAAACGGGAAATGGGTGGAAGTAGTGAACCAATAAAAAACGGAACACTGATCTGACTGATGAACGCAGCATAAAATCTGCGTTCATCAGTTTTTAACTGTACCATCAGCGTTCTATATTAGTATGAATATTTTTTTTGAAAAAATAAAATCACTACGCACTACAACGAAGATCAAATTAGTTGTAGTGATGGGATTATTAACCTGGTTCTGGCTAGCCCTTCCTTCAAAATTATTTCATGCACCAACCTGTTATGTAATTGAAGATAAAGACGGCAATTTATTAAATGCCACTATTGCAGCGGACGGGCAATGGCGTTTTCCTTACAATAAGAATGTACCCCAAAAATTCATTGACTGTATTACTACTTTTGAAGACAGAAGATTCTTTAAACACCCCGGAGTTGATCCCGTTGCTATTGGCAGAGCAATCATTAAGAATGTAAAGAATAAAGGCGTTGTGCAAGGTGGCAGCACCCTCAGCATGCAGGTGATCAGGCTATCAAACCGCGATGATAAGAGAAGTATCTGGAATAAAATAAAAGAAAGTATCCTGGCCGTGCGGCTGGAACTATCTTATTCCAAAAAAAATATACTGGCCCTGTATGCCAGTAATGCTCCTTTTGGCAGCAATATTGTGGGCCTTGATGCAGCAGCCTGGCGATACTTTGGCCGAAGCGCCGATAAATTAAGCTGGGGAGAGATGGCGGCATTGGCTGTTTTACCCAATGCACCAGCGCTGGTACACCCGGGAAGGAACAGAGCGGTGCTGTTAAAAAAAAGAAATGCACTGCTGGATAATTTACTGCAAACCGGAAAGATCGATAAAGCCAGCGCTGAACTTGCCAAACTGGAACCATTACCTGATGAGCCATACCGGCTGCCACAAAATGCATCTCACTTATTACAACGTTTCATTAAAGACAATAAGGTTTGGCAACAGGAAACAAAGATCAAAACAACACTGGATGGTAACCTTCAAAAAAATGTGGGCATCATTTTACAGCAGCATCAATCTGTGCTGAAAGGCAATGGTATCAACAATGCCTGTGCATTGGTGCTTGATGTAGAAACTGGAAATACGATCGCTTATGTGGGCAATATTGCAGATGCATCCAACAAGGAAATGGAAGCAGATGTGGATGTCATATCCTCACCACGAAGTCCGGGCAGTACACTCAAACCCATTTTATACGCCTCGATGTTAAGTGATGGCCTGATCTTACCTAATTCACTGATCCCGGATATACCGACACAGATCGGAAGCTATGCACCAAAGAACTTCGACCTGAGTTATGATGGAGCTGTGCCTGCGGGAAGGGCTTTATCACGAAGCTTAAATGTACCTGCTGTAAAAATGCTGCAACAATACAAATACCAGCGTTTTTACGAAACCTTGCAGCAATGCGGCATAACAACGCTAAATAACAATGCTGATTTTTACGGCCTTAGCCTGATACTCGGCGGATGCGAAGTGAACATGTGGGACCTGGCAGGTGTGTATGCATCTATGGCACGCACATTAAACCACCAGGCAAAAGATCATGGCAAACCGGATCCCAAAGATTTTCATGCTCCAACTTATACTATCAGCAACATAAAAACGAACAAGGATCAACGAAAAACGAATAACCTGCCTTTAGATGCAACTTCCATCTGGTTCACCTTCCAGGCTATGCAGGATGTAATGAGACCCGGCGAAGAGGGCCTGTGGCAGCAGTTCTCCTCTTCTCAAAAAATTGCCTGGAAAACCGGTACCAGTTTTGGCTTCCGGGATGGCTGGGCCATTGGATTAACACCCAAAAATGTGGTGGCCGTTTGGGTGGGTAATACCGATGGCGAAGGAAGGCCCGGTTTGGTTGGCATACAAACAGCAGCGCCGGTATTATTTGATATCTTTCGTTTGCTGCCCAATACAAAATGGTTTGAAAAACCTAAATACAATTACTCATACATACCCGTTTGCAGGCAAACCGGTTACCGTGCCAATATAGATTGCCCGGATGTGGATACCTTATTCATGCCACCCAATGCGATCAAAGTGGCTCTATGTCCTTATCACAAAATCATTCACCTGGATGCCACAGGAATGTATCGTGTTACCGAAGCCTGTGAATCCCCATCTGCCATGCAACACAAAAGCTGGTTCATCTTATCGCCTGCCATGGAATTTTATTATAAACAACGAAACATAGATTATATACCATTGCCAGCTTTTAAACCCGGCTGCGATTTTGCAGAAACCGGCAAACTCATTGAGATCATTTATCCGCAACCTGATGCAAAGATTTATGTGCCGCTGGAGATCAATGGAGAAAGAGGCAAGACCATTTTTACCGCAGCACATCGCCAGGCAGGCGCCAGGATCTTCTGGAGCATTGATGATGAATTTGTGGGTACCACACAAAATTTTCACCAGCTGGGATTGAACCCATCACCTGGAAAACACATCCTTACACTGGTTGATGAAAATGGAATCAGTGTAAGCCGGGAATTTGAGATTCTTGAAAAGGAGAATCACTGATTTGTATCCACAACTAAAAAGATTATTAAATTTCTCCTTACTTTTAAACTCTAAAATTATTTACTATGCCAATACGTATGGAAGATGATCCGCAGGATCAACAGGATTTTGATGACAGTAACACGTCTTCCGGCGGTGGTGGAGGTGGAATCGGTGGTGGTGGCGGCTTGCTGAACTTCCTGCCCTTACTCCTGGGCTTGTTCAGGGGTGGCGGCGGCGGTAAAAAGATCATCCTGTTGCTGATAGCCGGTGCGGCAGCCTACTTTTTCTTTTTTAAAGGAGGATCAGGCGGGGGTGTTACAGATACGGTGAAAAATCTGTTTTCAAAAAGTGGTTATAGTTTCAGCCCGGAGCAGTTTAAAAAAGCAAATGTTTATGAAGGGCTTGCCGATGACAATACAAAAAACCCTTTACCTGAAAGTGTTTCCTTATTAAAATTTGCACCAGACCGTCAAAACCAGGGCCAGCAGGGCTCCTGCGTTGCCTGGAGCAGTGTGTATGCAGCACGTACCATTGTAGAAGCTGCATCAACCAACCAGCCGGGCAACAGCACGGCTTATAGCCCTGCATTTGTTTACAACCAGATCGGCCTGGAAGGCTGTCAGGGCGCTTACATTCAAAATGCCATGGAGTTCATGGCTACCAAAGGGGTGGTTCCTTACAATGATTTTCCCTATACGGACCAGGATTGCAGCAGGCAACCCAATTCTGCTTTGGAAGCTAAAGCAACACAGAATAAACTGCATGGTTTTACCAGGTTAACGGATGGTGAAAGCACCGAAGGTATTAATGTGCGGGCTGTTAAAGAGCACCTGGCAAAAGATGCCCCGGTTGTTATTGGCATGATGGTAGGTGGTAGTTTTATGCAGGGCATGATGGGAAAAGAAATGTGGGCGCCAACCGATGAAGACCGAACACAGGCTGGTTTTGGAGGGCATGCCATGTGTGTGATAGGCTATGATGACCGCAGGCAGGCTTTCCAGATCATGAATAGCTGGGGACCTGAATGGGGCAACAATGGAATTGGCTGGGTGCGTTATGCCGATTTTAAAGAATTTGTGCGGGAAGCATATGGTGTAGACCCTATGCCCAAACGTGGTGCTGCTACAACCATTGGTTTTGAAGCTGCCATTGGCCTGGTAAAGAATGAGGATAAGCAATACATTCCTTTACGTTTAAAAGAAGGCAATGTTTTTGAAACGGTGAACACGGTTGCACCAGGCACTAAATTCAAAATGGAAATAAAGAATTCTACCGAGTGCAATATTTATATTTTCGGGCAGGAGACTGATGGCAGCAGTTATACCTTGTTTCCTTATCCGTCAAAAGAAGATCCAACAAAGACCGCCTTCTCTCCTTATTGCGGCATTACCGGTTATCGCTTATTCCCAAGGGGTAAAAGCCTGGTGCCGGATAATGTGGGTAACAAAGATGTGTTTGCGATCGTAGTAACCAAACAACCCATCGACTGGTATGCAGTTAACAATGCCATTTCAAAAAGTGCGGGTGCAGACTATGGAGCCAAAGTAGCTGATGCATTAAAGCAAAATGCAGTGAACGGGGTACAGTTTGCAGCCGGAGCCAATGGAACTATTAACTTTAAATCAGGCAGCAATGCCGTACTTTGCGTGGTAGAAGTTAAAAAATAGATCATGAAAAAAATAATCGTCATTGCACTTTGCCTGGTTACTTATGTAAGCCAGGCTCAAACAGAAGGAAATAAATTATACCACCCGGATGCTGATGCGACAAAAGATATTGCGGAGGCCGTAAAAAAAGCAAAAGCTGAACATAAGTATGTGCTGCTGCAGGGCGGTGGCAACTGGTGCAGCTGGTGTATTGAGTTTGCCCGTTTTGCCAAAGCCGACCCAAAGATCGATTCTGTAATTAAAGCCGGTTTTGTCTGGTACCATTTAAACTACAGCAAGGAGAATGAGAACAAAGCCGTGTTTGCAAAATACGGTTATGCACAGCGGTTTGGTTTTCCCGTATTCATCATCTTAAACGAAAAAGGCGAACGCATACATACCCAAAACAGCGAATACCTGGAAGATGGCAAGAAAAGCTACGACCAGCGTAAAGTGCAGTCTTTTTTAGAAATGTGGAGCCCCAGGGCATTGAACCCGGAAATGTACGGAAAGTAAGTATTGAATATTTAATATGGAAGATTTCATATTGATTACATCTTCCCGGTTAAAAACAATAGTAAATATTCAATCAACAATATTAAATCTCTTATGAGCAACGCCTCCGAATTTCTTCAACTCATAAAGCATCCGTTTAAATTTAAACTGTATATGCTATCCAAACTACCCAGCGCATTCTTTTGCGGGGTGCGGGTGGTGGATGCCGATGAAAATAAATGTTCTGTAAAAGTTCCTTACAAATGGTTTAGCCAAAACCCGTTTAAAAGCACCTACTTTGCCTGCCTGAGTATGGCGGCAGAAATGAGTACCGGCCTGCTTTGCCTGATGCACCTGCATAAAAGACAGCCGGCAGTAAGTATGCTGGTAGTAAAGATCGAAGGCAATTTCATGAAAAAAGCTACCGGCATCACCGTATTCACCTGCGATGATGGCGCAGCCATAAAGAGGACCATTGAAGATGCCATTTTCAGTAACGAAGGGAAGATCATTACTTCAAGATCGTATGGCAGAAATACTGCAGGTGAAATTGTTGCCGAGTTTGCGGTTACCTGGAGTTTTAAAGTTAAAGCTAATATAAGCTGATTTAAAACTTGCTATCCCCTATTTTGCATAAATTTGCATTTCTCCTGCAATTTGCAGTTTCAAATTACAGGGGCAAAAGTTTAGTAACATTCATGTCGTACAAGAGTGCGACGCCAATGAAGCTCAACAGAATTACAAATGCTTGTTACAAAAAAAATAAAACATTAATCCCCGATCAAATCCAATCCATTTCCTCTTTGGATCTGGAGTAAATATATTTTATGGCAAAAGACTTACGTAAACAGGAAGCTTTAGACTACCATTCAAAAGGCCGGCCGGGTAAAATAGAAGTAGTACCCACCAAAGAGGCCAAAACACAAAGAGACCTTTCACTTGCCTATTCGCCCGGCGTGGCTGAACCCTGCCTGGAAATTGCAGCCAATCCCGAAGATGTTTATAAATACACCGCCAAGGGAAACCTGGTAGGCGTAATCAGCAATGGCACTGCGGTTTTAGGCCTGGGCAATATTGGCCCCGAAGCCGGTAAGCCGGTGATGGAGGGAAAGGGGGTACTCTTTAAAATATTTGCAGATATTGACGTGTTTGATATTGAGATCAACGAAACCGATCCTGAAAAATTTGTGCAGATCGTGCAGGCACTGGAGCCAACCTTTGGCGGCATTAACCTGGAAGATATAAAAGCACCCGAGTGTTTTTATATTGAACAGGAACTGAAAAAGCGTTGCAAGATCCCCATCATGCATGACGACCAGCATGGCACGGCCATCATCAGTGCTGCCGCTTTGTTGAATGCACTGATCCTGCAAAAAAAGAAAATAGACAAAGTAAGATTTGTGGTGAATGGTGCCGGCGCTGCAGCCTTTGCCTGCATACAGCTATACGAATCGCTGGGTGCAAAGCACAGTAACTTCATGGTGTTTGACCGCAAAGGAATTTTGTACAAAGGCAGACCCGATGTGGAAGACATGAAAGCCAAATTTTGTGTGGATGAGAAATACAAAGACTACGATCTTACCAAAGCAATGAAGGATGCTGATGTTTTCATTGGTTTGAGTATTGGCAATGTGGTTACACAGGATATGGTGAAAAGCATGGCTAAAAATCCCATTGTTTTTGCCATGGCAAACCCTGATTCGGAAATCAATTATGAACTGGCCGTTGCTGCCCGTAAAGATATCATCATGGCTACCGGCCGCAGTGATTATCCCAACCAGGTAAACAATGTACTGGGGTTCCCTTATATTTTCCGTGGGGCACTGGATGTTAGGGCCACTGCCATTAACGAAGCTATGAAACTGTCTGCAGTAAAGGCTTTAGCCGAACTGGCAAAAGCACCGGTACCGGATATTGTGAACCTGGCTTACAATGAAAA
>JBJTMN010000435.1:0-3662 GCA_046070545.1 Ferruginibacter sp. | reverse complement strand
TTGGCGTTCAGGTAGCACCTGCGCAAAGCCTGCAACATGCCTAAGGATCGTGTAGAAGCTGCTATTAAAAGGGCCATGGGTAAGGATACCAGTAATTACGAAGAGATTATGTATGAAGGCTATGCCCCTCATGGCATTGCTGTGCTGGTTGAAACCGCAACTGATAACCCCACCCGTACCGTTGCCAATGTAAGGATGCATTTCACCAAAGGGCAGGGAGCGCTGGGAACAACCGGCAGTGTTGCTTTTGGTTTTACCCACATGGCCGAATTTAAGATCAAAGGCGAAGGTGTTAATGTAGATGACCTGGAATTTGAGCTGATAGATTTTGGCCTGGAAGAAATTGGTGAAGATGCAGATGGAAATGTAATTATACGTACAAAATTCAACGAGTACGGCAATATGAGTAAGGCTTTGGAAGAAAGAAAGATGGAAGTGATAAGCGCCGAACTTACCTGGATACCCGCCAATCCTATTGAGTTAGGCGAAGACCAGGCAAACGAGGTTTTAAAGATGGTTGACAACCTGGAACAGGATGATGACGTGCAGAAAGTGTATCATAATCTTAAATAAAAAAAGCCGCTGTTACAGCGGCTTTTTTATATCTTTTTTTTCTTAGTACAGCAGTTATTTTTTATCCAGCTTTTCTTTTATCTCCTGTAAATCTTTTTGCATTTGCAGTACAATCTGCTGCAGGGAAATATTCTCTGCTTTTAATGCATCATTTTTTTTATCCAGTTCCTGAACAGCTTTTACCAGCGGCACCACAAAAGCTGCATACCTAAGCCCATATGTGTCGTTTTCATTCTGGGGTTTATCTACACCATTAAAATCATAGCCGGCTTTTCTGGCAGCATCTTCCACTTCCTGCGCTATAAAACCGCTTTCAATCAATCGTTCTTTGGCTGCAACGGAGGCTTTATCAGCACTGTATGATGCATGCAGGAAATCATTGAGCTTACCCACATTCAGGTTATAGGTTACCGGCCTCAATTGATTTATAAAATTAAGACCGGGCACATTTTCTTTTATATTGTTCTTAAACCTGCCATCACTGATAGCAGTGATAGTGGTTACCGCACAGCGTAATGAAGTAATGGATGTATTGCCCAGTACAATCATATTACTACCCACCACCCTTGCATCGTTACCAAAAGCCGCAGAATTAGTATACCCTGTGTTTAGTGTATTTTTTGCATTGTAACCTACATATGTACAAGAAACATTTCCATTGCCCCAATAGCCTGCACTGTCGCCAACTGCCACATTGTTGGAAGAGCCAGCACCAGACAAAAAAAACAATGTTGCATTACCAAGAGCAGTGTTATGATCGCTATTACTTTGATTCAATGCGGTATTACCGATGGCAATATTTTTAGTGCCGGTAGTATTAAGCCCAAAAGCATTAGTACCAACTGCAATATTATAATCACCTGTTGTATTTGCATCCATTGTCCATTTACCAATGGCAACATTACCAACACCTGTTGTATTCATACGCAATGCTTCGCCTCCTATTGCTGTATTATCAGCACCTGTGTTCATCCAAAGTGCCTGCTGCCCGATTGCGGTATTATAGTTTGCAGAAAGATTGCTGTACAAAGCCTGGTAACCAATGGCGGTATTATACTGGCCCGAAGTATTTGTGAGTAAAGCGCTGTAACCGATGCCAAGATTGGGGCTTGATGAGGAATTGTTATAAAGTGCACTATCGCCCACAGCCACATTGTAATCGCTCGAACTAGCTTTTGCAAGGCTATTACTGCCAATGGCTACATTAAAATCGCTGAAGGAAGTTTGACGCATGGCATGTTTGCCGATAGCTACGTTATCATGACTGAACAGATCTGTGTATAAAGAGCTATCTCCTATTGCCACGTTATTGTATTGTTGCTGACCTGTATACATAGCCCTGTATCCTATAGCTGTATTATGATAACCCAAAGTGTTGGCAAAAAGTGCTTTTGATCCCAATGCAGTATTTTCTGAAGAGTGATAAGGTTGCGTGGCACCTGAACCATTTGCATAAAGAGTCGAATCGCCAATAGCAGTATTACCGCTCTTTATAGTATTGGTTCTTAGTGCATAATTACCTAAGGCCACATTGCCGGTTCCCGTTGTGTTGCTGTAACCGGCGCCAGAACCTATAAACGTGTTATTGGCACCTTTTGTAGTGTTATACCCGGCCCAATATCCCAGGGCAGTATTGTTTGTAGTATCGGTTCGGTATAAAGCATAATACCCTAACGCTGTATTGTACGAATTGGTTGTATTGAAATATAAAGCACTATGTCCTAATGCTGTATTGTAGTTTCCTGTAGTACCCGTATAACCTGCATAGCTGCCCATGTAAACATTGCTGCCGGTTGTATTGTTGCGACCTGCATTGTCTCCAAAAAAAGCAACGGTTCCATTAGTAGTTCTTTCTCCGGCACTTGAGCCAAAGATAGTATTACCGAACCCCTGGTTTTTTCTACCTGCATAATTTCCAACAATGGTACTCCAGGCAGCCATACTGCTATCTCCTGCATGCGTACCTATAAGAACAGAATAATCCCCAAAGCCGGGGGCACCTTTCTTACCTGCAAAATCTCCTATCATTACAGCCGCACCATTGGTAAATGAATAACCTGTACTATCACCAATTGCCACATTACTAAATCCTGTAGAAAGTGAGCCAAGTGCTGCATTACCAATGGCTACATTGCCCTGTCCCGAAGTAATTGACTTACCAGCGGCCAAACCTAAAGTGACTGTTCTTTTAGCACTGTCCAGTTGCCCCGCAAAAAGATTATTTATCCTGAAACGAAGGGCATTATTATCTGTTGTGCCAATAAAATCGTTGGCAGCATTGGTACCGGCATTGCCCTGTACCCGCCAGCTAGTGGTATTACCGGTGGTATTAAGCCAGTCCCACGCAGAACCATTGTAATAATATAAACCAATACTATCGGGCCCGTTTTGAAATACAATAAGCCCCGTAGCAGGGCTGCCAATACTGTTCTTTTCTGTTTTTGTCATCCGTGGAACCAGCAAACCTTTCAGTGTACTTTTTACATCGAGTATTGCGCTGGCATCTGCCATACTACCATCTGTATTAACGGAAAGGCTTTGCGAAAAAGATAGCAGGCTCCCAAAAAGGCAAGAGATAACAATAAGCGAAAATTTTACTGTTTGCATAAAATATAGTGTTAAGCAAGTAAAAAATAATACAACCATTGTGGTTGTTAGTAACTAAAAAATATAGTGATTCAGGAATTTTGCAGATTAGGGGCAATGGCCTTGTCAGTGAGATATTTAAAAACAAATTACTTAAATATTCTGATTTATCAAAAAAATGGAATGATTTTACCGGTGCATTAGTGACTGTAAAAACAAGCGGTTGTATAGCCTAATATTGAATTGGTTTTTGTCAATAATTAAAAACAGACCGGACGAAAAAAATCAGAAAGCAACATTAATCTGCTCGCAACTCCGTCCCACTTTCAGTTAAATAAAATCATTGATTATTTTGGAAGTGCGACAAACTCAGCACAATAAGAGGAAGTTTTTTTATGTAAGAAGAGAGATTTATGAGTTCATAAAAAAGTGCAAGGGTACAGAAAGTCATTATTGTAATGCAAAAGATTTACCCGGTAATAAATGCCTTTTCAATCACATTA
>JBJTMN010000434.1:0-4323 GCA_046070545.1 Ferruginibacter sp. | reverse complement strand
GTTAATGAAGCACTGGGAGAAAAGATCATAAAAGAGGTTGTGATCAAGTAGTAATGAAGTCATTCGTCATTGAGTCAATAAGGAATTGTATAACGGCAAGAATCAATTACCAATGACTGACAACCTGATTACGAAGGCATTTATCTATTCTCTACTCCCTTCACCGTATACCCTTCGGCCCGCAATAAAGCAATCAGGCCTGCCTCACCAACCAGGTGCCCCGCGCCAACCGCTACAAAAACAGCCCCGTTCTTCATAATTCCTTTCAGCTGGCCAATCCAGTTCCTGTTCCTGTTATCCAGTAAAATATCCTGGTTTTCAGTTGAGCCAAATTCAGGGTTATTGATGATGCGTTCAATTTTATCAAGCCGTTGCTCCAGGTAAGCAGTTATCAT
Organism: Ferruginibacter sp.; assembly: GCA_046070545.1. Lineage (GTDB taxonomy): Bacteria > Bacteroidota > Bacteroidia > Chitinophagales > Chitinophagaceae > Ferruginibacter. The sequence continues at coordinate 3,928 of JBJTMN010000434.1, read as the reverse complement.
CTGGCTGAAATATTTTTTTGAATGTTCCATGCTGTCAATGGTCTGCAATAACTCCGTTGCCTGCTTTTCATAGGGAATACTGTCAAATACCGAAGCCTGGAAAGCCATGGTTTCAAGCCCTTTGATCTCTTTCTTATTTGCTTTCGCCAGTTGCATAATGGATTCTTCAATGCTGGCTGTGGTATTGCAGGGCATCATTTTAGGATAAAGCAGGGCAATTAAAAACTCTGGCTTCATCGTTTGAAACATCCCCAGCGGTGTTTTTAAGCTGTCCTTGAAAAAATCTGAAACCCTTTTATATTGCTCTGGCGTGTACAGGTCTTTCAGCCTTTTCCCGTTTTTCATATTCATCAGCATAAAAGCACCCATGATGGTAGAAGGATCATCCATATCCAGTTCCAGGTACACTTCTTTGCTTGTAGAAACTGCCTGTTTTAATGCCTCACTAAAATGAATATCATCCTTACAAAGCAGGTGAAAAGTGCCAAACAGGTAACTGGGTGCTGTAAGACCATTACCGCTTATCTCCCACAGCAGCGTATTGCTGTCGGTTTTTGTCTCTGTTACATTACTGTATGTTTGGGCACTTGCGTTGCAGGCCCCAAGTACAAGACCTAAAAAATAAAGAAGTTTCATGAAAAGAAATTGAGCATAAAAATAACTGATAACATCTGTATCGTAACTGTAAATTGTTATATTAGCTTAATATTTACATATGAAAACACGCTTAACATCCCTGGTCTTATTGCTGATCTTCTCTACACTTACATGGGCACAAAAAGGCCAGCCTGCGTTTGGCAAAGTTGATAAGGCCGACCTGGAAATGACAGACTGCAGCTTTGATAAAGGAGCAGATGCTATGATACTGATTGATTATGGCAATATTTTTTACGACCGTGGTACGGTGGGCTACTCTGATTTTAAAACCATTTTTGAACGGCGTACCCGTATCAAGATATTAAAGGAGAAAGGGATTAAAGAGGCGGATATTGAGATCCCTTACTACACTGAAAACAACCAGGAACGGGTGCTGAAATTAAATGCCAGTACTTATAACCTGGATGAAACCGGAAAGATCATAACCACAGAGGTTAAGAAAAGCTCCATCTATTCAAAAAAGATCGATGGCAATATTTCAAAAATGATCATCACATTTCCTGATGTTAAAATAGGCAGCATCATAGAATATTCCTACAGTATAGAAAGGGAAACCTATGGATTAAGGAACTGGTACTTTCAAAAAAACATTCCGGTGCGTTACAGTGAATACCAGCTGAAAGTGCCGCAATTTTTCCATTTTTCTGTACAACCCTCTGTGGTAGACCCTATTGAAGATAAACAGGAAGTTGTGAGTGAGTCCATATCAATGGCAGAAGGATTTGTAGAAACCAAATGCCTGAAAAGTAATTACATCATGAGAAACCTGCCGGGCATCAAAATTGAACCGTTCATGGGTTCTCCCAGGGATTATATGCAAAGGCTGGAATTCCAGATGACACAGATCTATATAAGCGAAAGTAATATTATAGACCTGAGTGTAAAATGGGAAGATGTTATAAAAAACCAGTTGACCAAGGATGAGGATTTTGGATTACAGCTGGAAAAACAGGTAAGCGCAGCAAGAGCATTGGTTGAAGAAGCAAAACAGGTCGCTGACCCGGAAAGTAAAATGAAATTCATCTATAACCATATCCGCAAAACAATTAAGTGGAATGGTGATGAAGATAATATTTTCACAGAAAGTGGTATTGTAAAAACCTGGGAAACCAAAACAGGCAATGTTGCCGATGTGAACCTGCTGCTGGTAAACCTGCTGGGGCAGGCCGGTATCCGCGCCAACCCCATCTTATTCAGCACCCGTGATAACGGGCTGGTAGCCCCCTCATATCCTTATTTAAGCCAGTTCAATACGGTGATGGCCTATGTTGAATTAAAAGACAGAACATTTGTGCTGGACGCTACTGATAATGCGATCTCCTACAAACTGGTACCCGAAAAAGTTGCAAACTCCAATGGGTTTATCATTGAAGGCGAAAGAGGCAGATGGAAAGAGATCCTTTCAGGTAAAAGCAAATACAAAGTAATGTCGGCCATACAGGGCGAAATTGATGAGTCCGGAATCATGAAAGGTTCAGGCCTGGTAAACTGCTACGATTATGCCAGGGCACAACGAGTAAAAGAATGGAAGGAAAATAATCAGAAATTCAAAGAAGACTATTTTATTAAGCCATACCCGGGCTTACAGGTAGAAGAAATAGTGCTCAATAATACGGAGGCAGACTCATTGCCACTTGAACAAAAAATAAAATTCAGTTCGCACCTGAACAGTTCAGGCGAATACAGGTATTTTTCTGTGAACCTTTTTTCCGACATGGAAAAAAATCCTTTTGTTGCAAACACACGGGTTTCGGATATTGATTTTGGTGTGCCGCAGGATTATATACTTTTTGGGAACTATACCATACCACAAGGCTATATTTTTGACGGAGTACCTGAAAACATAACCATGACAACGCCTGATAACGGGATCGTATTTAGCCGCACTACACAGGTAGAATCCAATTTACTCAATGTAAGGATCAACATAGAGTTTAAAAAGACATTTTACACGGCCGACTCCTACCCTGAGTTTAAAGAATTTTATAAAAAAATGTTTGATAAGCTGAATGAGCAGGTGGTGATCAGGAAGAAAACAGGTCCTTAGTATCCTCACTTTATTACCTGGTATAAACTGCCGCCTTTTTCAAACAGACGATCAATATTTTTTTCAACAGCTGCGTCTTTTTCAACCGGAGGGGCATGATGTGGCTTGATCCGGGCATCAAATACCAGCGGTCCGTTACAGCCCCAATGTTTGTTTTGAACAAAGCTGTCAATACCATACATATCGTGTGATGGATTACAGCGGGTGAATGTTACCCATAAAAAATTATTGAGCGTTTTGCTTACAAAGTCAGCATCATCGCAAATAATAATAAAGGGAAAATCATGCAGCTGGTCTTTGTATGGGTTTAACTGGCGGCTGAGTATTTCCATCTGCAAACCTGCATTTTCATAATGGGTAAATGCTGCTGCTTTCAATGCGATCACGCCGGGTATGACCATCCTGGCATTGGTAAAACCTTCAAGGTTACTGAATGCAGCTGGAATTGTTAAACCTAATTCCCGTAAAGGTTCTCCATAAGCAGCCAGTACAACTTTGCTGCCACTGTTAAGCCCTTCACCTGAATAATCAAGGGTATCAATAGTGGTGTTGGTGTAAAAATGAATATCTCTTTTTAAATTGATGAGCATGAGCACAAATCTTAAGTAAGATTCCACATCACTGGTACTGATCGAGTTGCTATCATCGGCAGTAATAAATAAAAACTTTGCGAGGCTTAACTGCCCTGTACCTAATACATGATTGGCTATGGTTAAAATCTCGGCAGGTTGTTTGGTGGGTGTGTAGGGTGTATATCTTTCGCTGCCAATGGCAAGTAATAAAGGGTGAACCCCGGCAGCATCTACAGCATGAACTTCTTTAAGTCCGGGTATCTCCTGCCGGATGGCTTTCCCGGTCATTTTATGGATCAGTTGCCCGAAGCTGGTATCTTCCTGCGGGGGGCGGCCTACCACCGTAAATGGCCAGATGGCGTTTTTACGGGCATACACATTATGCACTTTCATCAGTGGAAAATCATGCATCAGACTGTAGTAACCCAGGTGATCACCAAAAGGCCCTTCCGGTTTGTTTTCGCCGGGCAACACTTCTCCGGTAATTACAAAATCGGCCTCGGTGCTAATGGCAAACCCATCCTGGTAGCAATAACGGAATCGGCGGCCACCCAGCGCACCGGCAAAAGTCATTTCGCTGATGCCTTCGGGCAGGGGCATCACCGCCGCCACGCTGTGTGCTGGGGGGCCACCCACAAACACGCTTACTTTT
>JBJTMN010000433.1:0-8141 GCA_046070545.1 Ferruginibacter sp. | reverse complement strand
GGCCGCCCCATCATCACCAGTTATTTTACACCCTGGAACGAACTGGAGCATAAAGAAGCCGGTTGGAACCTGGACATCAGCAATGAAGAAGCCTGTTTGCAAAAACTTATTGCTGTTTGCAATATGGAAAATAATGAGTTTGACAAATACGGCAAAGGTGCTCATGAAGCAGCCTGTTCGTATTATGCAGCTTCATCGGGCCTCGATAATTATCATACCCTCTTTACAAATTAAATGATCGCTTATCAGAAATCTTTCCAATAAAGCAGTATTGATTTACCTGGTTAAATTTGCAGGGGCATTCTGTTTATTATATTTCGGAACACTGGCCATCATCGGGCTCAGTGCACCAACCGGCTATTACAGTGGGTTTGTAGATAATTACCTGAACTTTATCCCTGCATTCCGGAATGCATTGTTACAGTCATCCAGGTATTTCCTGGCGCTGTTGGGTTATGAGGCTTATCAATCCAATAATATTTTACTGAACCTGGTGGGCGGTGGTTCTGTACAACTGGTATATAGCTGCCTGGGTTATGGTGTCACCAGTTTCTGGATCGCATTTGTTTTTGCCAATACAGGCAGCTGGAAAAAAAAACTGGCCTGGATGATCGGGGGAACGGTATTATTGTATATCATTAATGTGATACGCATCAGCCTCACCCTGTTGAGCAACAGCAGGAAATGGCATTTCCCCTTTGGATGGAATAACCATACCTGGTTTAATATTGCGTCTTACCTCTGCATTTTTTGCATGATCTTTTTATTTGACAGATCTTTAAAGCGGGTTTCATTTAATAAAAACAACAAAGATGGCTACCGACCTGAGCAAATATAACAACAGCTGGTATAAACCAGGCCCTGCTGTAAAGCGTATTGCCTGGCATTTTGTGAGCGCTTTTTTTTTCAGATCAGGCTTATTCCCATTCTACGGGTTAAAGGTTTTCCTGTTGCGTTTATTCGGAGCAAAGATCGGACAGGGTGTTTTGATCAAGCCTGGCGTTCATATCAAATATCCCTGGTTTTTGCAGGTGGAAAATCATACCTGGATAGGAGAACAGGTATGGATCGATAACCTGGCCATGGTAAGCATTGGATCCCATGTATGCATCTCACAGGGAGCTTACCTGTTAACCGGTAATCATGATTATAAGAAAACCGCATTCGACCTCATCATAAAACCCATTACACTGGAAGACGGTGTTTGGATAGGTGCAAAAGCAACGGTATGCCCGGGAGTAACCTGTAAAACGCATGCAGTACTGTCAGTTGGTTCTGTGTTGAATACGGATATGGAACCCTATGGTATATACAGGGGAAACCCTGCAGTAAAACTAGCTGAACGGGAGTTGGCCTGATACTCGCCGAATTTATAGTTTCAATGATAAATTATTATTATCAAGGGCAACCGATCTACAGTTTTCAGGGTCTTATTCAGAATTATGTTATTTTCGCGGTTGGTATAAGTCTATGAAAGTTACGTTGATCACAGTTACGCTCAATTCTGAAAAATTCCTGGAAGATTCCATTCTTTCGGTAATAAGCCAGGACTATAAGGATATTGAACATATTATTATAGACGGAAAATCAACCGACGGCACACTGGCCATCATTGAAAAATACAAGGATCATATTTCCAAATGGGTTTCAGAAAAGGATTACAGCATGTACGATGCCATTAACAAAGGCATGGCCATGGCCACCGGAGATATTATCGGTACGTTGAACAGTGATGATATGCTGGCTTCCCGTGATGTGATCAGTAAGATAGTTGCCTGCTTTGAATTAAAAAAAGTAGATGCTGTGTATGGCGACCTGGTTTATGTGGATCCTGATGATACCGGCAAAGTACTTCGTAAATGGAGAGGGGGTGAGTTTAAACGCAGTAAATTCAACTGGGGCTGGATGCCGGCACATCCTACCTTTTATTTCAGGCGCAGTTTACTGGAAACCTGCGGGTATTACGAAACACATTTCTTTTCTGCAGCCGACTACGAATTCATGACCAGGTACCTGTATTTTTATAAAAACAGCGCTGCTTATCTTCCCAGGCTAATTGTTAAAATGCGCAATGGTGGTATGAGCAACAGCAGCCTAAAACGCAGGCTGCGTGCCAACCGGCGTGATTACCTGGCCATGAAGAAGAACCGGGTGCCCATGCCCTTTGTGGTTGCTTTTTTAAAACCTATGATCAAACTGCACCAGTATACCAATATGGGGATCACCCGTTTTTTCTCCTGATAAAAAATGAGTCCACGGCTTTCGCTGGGTTGATTGCTTCGCAATATTGATATTGCCACTGAGGCGCTGAAACACAGCGTTATTTGCTTCGTAATGTTAATTACTATAGAAACAGGAATGGAGATAAATAAGTTGAAGTTCTCTTCTGTGCCTCAGTGATCTCCTCAGTGGCAAAATCCTTTCGCTGCAGGCGAAATCAATCTTACTGGCATAGCAGTAGCTTGCTTCATAATGTTTCTTTGCCTGGTCATGCATTCATTGGTGTTCATTTGTGTAATTAGTGGCAACAATATTTCGCCGCAGGCGAAACCTTCCAACTGATCTGCAGTAAACTTTTTGTAAATCATGTTTAGCATCTTTAAAAAAAATACAAGGCCCCCGGCAACGCAACTGCCTGTGCAGGTAGATATGCATTCACATATATTACCAGGCATTGATGACGGGGCACCGGATGTAGACACATCACTGGTATTGGTGCAGGGATTGTACGACCTGGGTATCAGAACCTGTGTAGCCACACCCCATATTATCGGCGACCTGTACCGCAATTCGGATGAAACCATTGAGCCTGCACTTGCCTTGTTGCAACAGGCATGCAAGACTGCAGACCTGCCCATGCAGGTAACAGCCGCCGCCGAATATATGCTGGATGACTATTTTATGGAATTGCTGCAGCGCCCTCAAAAACTGCGTACCCTGCACTCAAACCTGCTGCTTACCGAATTGCCCTATACCTCGCAACCGGTAAACCTGCCCGAAATACTCTTTCATATCATTACCGGCGGATACCAGCCGGTATTGGCACATCCGGAAAGGTACCTGTATTTTCACCAGGATTTTGAACAATATAAATGGCTGAAAGACCAGGGTTTTATTTTACAGGTGAATCTGTTATCGCTCACCGGGTATTACGGTAAGCAGGTGGCCAGGGCGGCAAAGTTCATACTGGATAAAGGGCTTGCAGAACTGGTTGGTACCGACCTGCATCATGGCCGGCATTTAAACGCTTTGCAATCATCAGGAAACCTGGCATTGTTTCAGAAATATGTGAACAGTACCGCATTGATGAATAAAGAACTGGCGCAATAAAAAAGAAATCAGGAAGAAAAGAAAAGCAGCAGTAATGCTGCTTTTTTTATGGGTACTGTTTTACGATCTGTTACTTTTTGGTGGCAGTTGCATTGCAATACATCATAAGGGATAAGACGGTTTTGGGCTATGCCCGAAGGTTATAAATAACTGAATAGCTGAATAATAGGAAAATAGTGGTTATATTAGTAATCCAAAACAACTGCATTTCAAATGGCCAAAAAGTATAAAAGCGATCATATTGACTGGAAACAGGTATGGAATATCAAAAGCCTCCTGTATATTATGATCGGTACAGGCCTGGCAGTTCTGGCCATGAAGGGTTTTATGATCCCCAACCGGTTCCTGGATGGCGGTGTTACGGGTATTTCCATTCTGCTGCATGAGATTTTTCATTTCAATATCAGCATACTGGTTATTATGCTTAATCTCGTTTTTGTTTACCTCGGCTACCGGAATATCGGGAAAACATTTGCTGTTCAGACAAGCATTGCTGTGGTCCTGCTTGCATTGGGCCTGCTGCTGATTGATATCCATCCCATTACAACAGATAAATTACTGATCGCCATTTTCGGGGGAATACTGATGGGGGCGGGAGTAGGCCTGGTGATCAGGGGCGGCGGCGTTATTGACGGTGCGGAAGTGATAGCCGTGTTTACCCGCCGCAAGACCGGCTTTTCAAACAGTGAGATCATTATGCTGATCAACTGTATCATATTTGCAGTAGCTGCATTACAGTTTGGTATTGAAACGGCCATGTATTCCATCATCACGTACTTTACGGCAACGCGTGCCACCAACTATGTGGTGGACGGCATTGAGGAATATACGGCTATGAATATTGTATCTGCACAGCAGGAGGATATCAAAAGTTTTTTGGTGAATGAACTGGGTAAAGGTATCACCGTGTATAAAGGTGAGCGGGGTTACCTGCCGGATAGTTTTGATATTAAAACAGATTGTGAGATCATTGTAACCATTGTAACAAGATTAGAGATCAGGCAAATACAGGATGCCATTATGCTCATTGACCCTAAAGCCTTCGTGTATGTGCAAAGTATTAAAGAAGCATCCGGCGGTATTTTAAAAGTAAAGGCCCATGCACATTGATAAACAGATGAATGACTTTGTGATCAATTTATTAATGACCAGGATCCCGGCCAATTATTATTACCATAATTACCGGCATACCTTGTATGTGATTGATAAGGTGCAGGAGATAGGGATGCAGGAAAACTGTACCGTAAAAGATCTGCAGTTATTGGCTGCTGCTGCTCTGTGGCATGATGCCGGATATATCAATACCTATGCAGGACACGAAGAAGCAAGTTGTGTACTGGCCCGGCAGTATTTGCCCGGTTACGGGTTTGGTAATGAGGATATCAGCAGGATATGCGGAATGATCATGGCTACAAAAATTCCCCAATCGCCCCAAAACAAACTGGAAGAGATCATTGCCGATGCAGACCTGGAATACCTGGGTGCCGCTAATGCAGCCGTATTGGCGCATCATTTATTCCAGGAACTGCATGCTTTAAATCCCTCATTTACGGAAGCAGACTGGAATGAAACCGAAATTAATTTCATTACCAATCACCGGTATTTCACTGATTATTGTAAAGCAGAAAAAGAACAGCATAAACAATCCTATTTACAAAGCCTGGTGCATAAACAAGCATAGGAACGATCCGTTATTTTATAGAAAACCACCCATTATTAATTAGAAATCATTTTCTGTAAAATAATAGTATGAAGGCAAGATCGATCAACGGAAAGTCAACATCAGCAGTAAAAGCAGCTCTTGAAGAAAGCATGGCCGATGGTTTTAAACCCACCCTGGCCATCTGCTTTATTTCAAAGGCGCTTGACAGGAAGGCCATCAGCGAAATACTGGATGCAGCAGGCATAGCTATCTTTGGCTGTACCACCAAAGGCGAGTTCATTGATGAAGTAACAGAAAAAGGGTCGGCAGCGATCCTGTTACTTGAATTGAACAAAGATTATTTCCAGGTCTTTTTTGAAGAATACCCGGCAGCCAATTATCGTGAAGTGGCCAAAGGTATTGCCCGAAAAGCCATAGAAAAATTCAGTTCCCCCGCGTTTTTAATTGGCCTTAGTCACCAGGCAGTTGATGGAGAAGAAATTTTACATGGGTTTGAGGATATCATTGGTATGTCTGTCAATGTTTTTGGTGGCTGTGCCGGGGATGATTATTCATTTAATGAACAGTTTGTATTTACAAATGGGAAAGATAGTAAACAGGCCATAGTATGTATAGTATTGGATGAAACCAAAGTACATGTAAAGGGAATTGCCACCTGCGGCTGGAAAGCAATAGGCACTGAAAAGACAGTAACAAAAAGCGAAGGAAACCATGTATATACCGTAGACAATATTCCGGTACTTGACATTACAGCAAAATACGGGGGTATTCAGAACGTATCGCCCGATAACCAGGATCTGTTGCTGGAAATAGCAGCCAATCTTCCTTTGCAATTACTAAGGGAAAAAGGAGATCCCATCATGAGGCCGGGGCTCATGATAGACTGGACTGATCATTCCTTTTATACCAGTGGTACAGTACCCCAGGGATCTAAAGTGAAGTTCTCTGTGCAGCCCGACCTGGATGTAATGGAAAAAGTAGTGAAGGGAGTAGAAGATCTGAAAGCAACTAAAATGCCCGAAGCCGATGCATTGGTAGTATTCAGCTGTGCAGGCAGGGTGCTTTCATTTGGCCCCATGATGAATATGGAACTGGAAGGCATCAGGAAGGTATGGAATGTACCCATGGCAGGTATGTTCAGCAATGGCGAACTGGGCAGGGCCACCGGGGGCAATTTAGAAATGCATAACCTTACCGTGTGCTGCATAGCATTAAAAGAAAGATCATGAACCAGAAGCTTCAGCAATTATTGGATTCCATTCAAAAGTCGGCACAATTAAGTGATGATGAAAAAAATGCATTGATAAGATCAGTGCTGGAAGTGGACAAGGAAATAGAGATCACCGCATTCAAACTGGACCGTACCGAAAAAGTAAAACGTACCACTGCTATCCTGCTGGAAGAGACCATTGAAGAACTGGAACAGAAAAGAAAAGCGGTGGAAGCACAGAATCATGAACTGCAGATCGAATCGGCCCTGGAAAGAGTAAGGACCGTGGCCATGGGTATGCATAAGCAGGATGACCTGATGAATATCTGCCAGGCGGTTTATGCCGAACTGCAGGCACTGGGATTTACTGAACTCAGGAATACCCTGATTGATACTTTTGTGGATGAGGAAAAATATTTTATTGATTATGATTACTCCGAATTTTCCGGGGGATCCAGTTCCAGGATACCCTATAGCGGAAACCCGGTTGTTGAAAAATATATAACGGATATCCGGAAATCGGGCGATGCTTTTTTTGAGATCACAGTAGAAGGAGCAGAGCTGGAAGCCTGGAAAAAATTCAGAAGGGATAACGGAGAACTGGAAGATTCCCGGCTGAATGACCTGCAGGCCCTATTCTATTATAAATACTCCATTGGCCCCGGAAGTATCGGTATTTCAACCTACAGCCGCATCTCACCCGAAAAACTGAATATACTGCACCGGTTCCGCAATGTATTCAACCTGGCGCACCAGCGGTATGCCGATATCACAAAAGCCGAAGCCCAGGCCTATGAAGCCAGGATCGAATCATCACTGGAACGGGTAAGGGCACAAGCCATGGCCATGCGTACACCCGAAGAACTGACCGGCATCTGCGAAGTACTGTATACCGAACTGAATAGCCTGGGATTTACAGAGATCAGGAATGCCATGATCAATATTCATGATGATGAAAAAGAAACTTTTGTGAATTATGATTACTCGGATGAGATCGGTAAAAGTATCAATCATCTGCACTATAGCATCCATCCTTTAATTGAAAAGCAAATAAAGCAGATCAGGAGCGGAGATGGGTTTTCTGAAACCTCCTATACGGGTAAAGACCTGGAAGACATGATAACCTTCCGGAAAAATATTGGTGAAAAAGATGACCCCCGGATCGAAAAAGCAGATGCCCTGTATTATTATTTCTATTCCATCGGAACGGGCTCTATCGGCATCTCAACATTTAACAGGGTTGCCGGTGAAAAACTGAATGTACTGAAGCGTTTCAGGAATGTATTTACGCTTGCTTATCAGCGGTATACTGACCTGGCACTTGCCGAAGCACAGGCCAGGGAAGCAGAGATTGAACTGGCGCTTGAAAGAGTGCGTGCAAGAACCATGGCCATGCAGCATAGTGATGAACTGGCAGATGCTTCCTTTTTACTGGATAGCCAGGTAAGGGCATTGGGTATTAAAACAAGGGGGTGCGCATTCAATATTTATGGTGATCATGAATCCACAGAATGGTTCAGTTCAGAGGCAGGCACCATGCCGCCCTACAAAACGCCCAGGGAGAATATCTTTCTTGAGTATTATGAAGCCGGGCATGCAGGAGAAGCAATGCATATCCACACTTTTGAAGGCGATGCCTGCGCTGCCCATTACGATTATTTATGTACCCTGCCGGTTGCGGGTGAGTCGCTGAAAAAATTCAGGGAGAATGGAGGTTCCTTTCCTGCAAGTCAAACAGACCATGTTACCTATTTTAAATACGGCTACCTGTTATTCATAACTTTAGAACCGGTACCCGAAGTACATGATATTTTTAAGCGCTTTGCAAAAGTGTTTGAAAATATCATGTGCTTCGGGTACCGGTTCTAAAGTTATGAATAACAGGTAGCCGTATTTAAAATAGGTAACATGGTCTGTTTGACTTGCAGGAAAGGAACC